>NZ_JBCNAD010000064.1:0-13090 GCF_050477905.1 Neobacillus pocheonensis
AGAAAAGGGTAAGCTGACGAACTTCTGAATGTACGGGTCTACAAGCACAATACATAGAAATGTGTATATCACCACAGTGTGAGGTTAGCAGTGGATGAGTAAAAATAACTTATATGAAAGTCCATGATATGTTACAGGCATATGAACGGCTAACAGGCTTACAGGAAGCACCTAAGTTCATCCTATAATAGATATAATTCAACATTGTAAGCTGATAACGTGGAGGGCTTACTTCTGACGAAGCGTTGAAAAGGAAAGCGATAATGAAATTAGTTGCCGTATAACTTTTCTTTATATCAGTGAAAGTAGTGGCACAGTACCGTTGAAATGTCTAATCAACATGGAGGGATAGCCACAAGACTATTAAAGATTCGTTTAATCATGCAAGGCAATTCTTTATCGGTTAATAAGGTTCTCGTATGACTAAAAGAGGTTCACCTCCCACGGGAGGCACCGACTTATTGAAACGGAAGAAATGAAACACATTGAGTATCACAATACTGAACAGTGTTATGGTTAAATCGCATTGGTATAGTTGGAACGCCGTATGCGGTGAAAGTCGCTTGTACGGTGTGGACGGGGGGAAAAGGGAGCGATAACTTCAAACCCTTACCTATCTGTATGAAGATCCAGCTGCCAATTTGGTGGCTTTTTGGTTATTGCACTAATGTATGCAGTTTAGTAGATGAAGAAAAACTGATAAAATGGCTCATTCAAATCTAAAAAGGTGTTGTTATATTTGGAACAAGTCAGAAAGTATAAAATTTCTTTATATCCAATAGTAGCTTTAATGTTTACTGGTGGAATTATGTTTTTCTCATTTTGTTTTATGCCATTCAATCGATTGGTTTTTTATTGAAAAGCCAAAGGAGTTGCACAAGAATTTAATGAGACTTGGGAAGAAAAAAGACATTAATACAATTTACTATGAAAAATTACTTATTAAGCTTATGAGTGCTTTATCAAAAAATAACAAAAGGTGATCTGATAATGAATATACAAGTCAAACTAACAGATATAATTGAGGAAATGGAAATGCAGTTTGAAGAGTCCCGTTCATTACTAAATATTAAAACGGGTGAAATAGTATTAGTAACAACGGATGACTTGAGAGCTGCTGAAGACGAAAAACCATTTGATCATTTACCTGAATGGGAACAAGAAAATAGAATGATTGCAATTGATGTGATTGACAACTTTGAAAATTATATAGAGTTACCTACTAAATATGAAGTGAATGAATATGAAATAATGGAAAACTTTTGCTTTACAGTAAGTGATCAACGGAAGCAAGAATCCTTATTAAGGGCAATTAAGGGAAAGGGTGCCTTTAAAAGGTTTAAGGACAAAATAATAGATTTTGAAATGGAAGAACAATGGTATTCATACCGTGACGAGTGTTTTAAACAAATTGCGATTGAATGGTGTCAGGAAAATAAAATAAACTTTATTGAATAGAAATGTCAGGGGGTGATTACAGAACTAAAGGGTAATCACCTTTTCTTATTAAACTAAAGGCAGGTTAGCGAGTATTCGTGAGAAAATTGTATAAAACTGAGGGAGTTTAATAAAGGATTCATAAATAAACTATTTAAAGTGAAGGATAATTTAGTTTTTCTTGAGTATTTATATTTTAGAAATACTTTTTAATCATTCAAGAACTACCCAAAGGGGCTGGTTTGTTTGATAAAACTTGTAAAGTATGATGATCTTAAATTATTTAAGAGAGATGTGATCTCTTTCTTAGAACAATTTGAAGCTGAAAACAATTTAGTATTAGGTGTTTTGCTATCTTTAAGTGAGAGTGATGAAAGTCCTCTTTTGATGGCAACGGTAATAAAAGACAAGGACATTGGGTTGGTTTTACTTCAAACACATCCTAGTCAAATAATTTTATCAAAATCTGTTTCTTTTACGTCAAAGGAAATACACGTTATAGGAGGTAAGTTGAGTAACACAATCCAAGAAATACCTGGCTTTATAGGTGAAAAGAAATTAACTACTGATTTAGCTATGTATATTTCGAACTTAAAAGGGATACAAACAAGTGTCTTAATGGACCAAAAAATTTATAAACTAGAAAAGTTGAGAAAAAAAACAAATACAAATGGAATGCTTCGGAGAATTATTGAAAAGGATCATCACACAATTAAAGAATGGGTATATCAGTTTTGTTATGAAACTAACCAACCTATAAGTTTAGAAGAAGCAGATAAAAAAGCTGAATTAATGATTAATAAAGGAAATTTCGTTGCGTGGGTAGTGAACGGAGAATTGGTTTCTATGGCTTATGCTACGCGTCCAACCCAAAATAATATTACAATCAGCTATGTTTACACACCGATTAGCGAAAGAAAAAAGGGATATGCTTCTGATTGTGTTTCAGCTTTCACTCAATCTTTATTAGATCGAGGTTATAAAACAACAAGTTTATACACTGATCTTAGTAATCCTACTTCAAATAAAATTTATATTCAAATTGGATATGAAGCGATAATGGATTCAATCGTTATCCTTTTTAAATAGAAATATGGGAAAATCGAAATTGTGTCCTACTTCGATTTAGCTTGAAACCCCATGTTATTGCTAGTTCAATTAACTAAATAGATTGTGAAGAATTGTACTTAAAGTAACGGGTACAAGAGTTGAAGAACAGGCTGCCAATATGGTGGTTTTTTCTTTTTGACCTAACCGGGGAAGTTAATTAAAGATGAGCATAAAATAAAATATTATCTATGATAAAATCAAAATAGCAAAAGATGAGTTCATTTTTGAAATATTAATTGAATATAAGCACCTGAGTTGAGTAGTCATCTAATGCCTGTATGCCACAGGAGTCAACTCATCTTTTGTGTATAGTACTAGAGATAACTTACAAAATAGTGTAAAGAAAATAACGAGGAAATAGCGATGAAAACACAACTACGAGCGGATTTAATGCTGCTAATGATTACATTTTTTTGGGGCGCATCTATTTTACTGACAAAAATGGGTCTCGAAGATTTACAAGGATATAATTTAATCTCATTACGATTTACGCTTGCCTTTCTTTTATCAGGGATCGTATTTTACAAGCACTTATTAAAGACTGATTTTAAAACAGTAAAATATGCTTTCCTATTAGCTTCTATTTTGTTTATCGTTTATGTTTTTGCGACTTTCGGTACAAAGTATACATCCGTTTCTAATGCTGGTTTCTTATTTAGTCTGACGGTCATTTTTATTCCAGTAATATCGTTTCTATTTTTAAAACAAATGCCTGAAAAAAAAGTTGTTTTGGGAATTGTTTTATCCATAGTGGGAATAGGTCTATTAACATTACATAACCAATTAAAAATCGGCTATGGCGATTTATTTTGTATTCTTTGTGCTTTATTTTATGCCATTCATATCATGGTGACCGGAAAAATAGCTAAGCAGGTCAATTCCATTTCTCTTGGCGTCTTACAGCTCGGTTTCGTTGGCTTATTTAGCATGATTTTCTCGATCTTTATGGAAAAACCCAAACTCCCCGACAATTATGAATCATGGTTTTCCATCTTAGCATTAAGTATATTTTGTACAGCGATCGCTTTCATTGTGCAAATCATTGCCCAGCAACATACTAGTCCAACCCATACAGGTCTTATTTTTTCATTAGAACCTGTTTTTTCAGCCATTTTTGCTTTCTTTTTCACAGGTGAAACTCTTACAACTAAAGGATATTTAGGTGCAACACTCTTATTAATAAGTGTACTAGTTGCTGAACTTGATTTTAAGAGCTTCTTAAAACTAGATTATAAAAAGAATATAGAAAAACGCCTATAGTCTACTATAGGCATTTCAGATTTTGGACAAATAATGAATAATCCGCGGATAAAAATGAAAATTCGCCGATAAACCATTGAAATAAATTTAAAGGAATCATAATTAGTAAGCCTTCATAAATTTAGTGAATAGCCAGGAACTAGAATATGAATATGGGGAGAGATAGTATGAGTAAATCAGAAATATGGAAAAATGTAGACTTTTATTTTAATGATAAACTTCACACGTCTGATCCTATTATGAATTCAATATTGAAGGCAAATTCAGAAGCACATTTACCTGCTATTGATGTTGCTCCAAACCAAGGGAAGTTCCTTTACCTACTTGCAAAGCTTAAAAATGCAAAAAATATCTTAGAAATTGGGACTCTTGGAGGCTATAGCAGCGTTTGGCTTGGAAGGGCTTTGCCAGAGGACGGCCACCTCATCACACTTGAATTTGATAAAAAACATGCAAAAGTAGCAAAAGAAAATATTAAAATGGCAGGATTAGAGAATAAAATTGAAGTGATTGTAGGTCCTGCACTTGAAACATTGCCAACTCTTAAAGAAAAAGGAGTTCATTTCTTTGATTTCATCTTTATTGATGCCGATAAGCCCAACAACCCACACTATTTAAAATGGGCATTGGAGTATTCAAGGCCAGGAACGGTCATCATTGTGGATAATGTTGTTCGTAACGGAGAGGTAACCGATGAGAAAAGTGAAGATTTAAGTGTTCTGGGAGTTCGCCAGTTTACTGATTTGTTATCTGCGGAACCTCGGATTGAATCGACAGCCATTCAAACTGTAGGCTTAAAAGGATATGATGGGTTTGTAATAGGGGTTGTAAAAGAGTAGATGTAATCCATTTATCTGAAATAATGAAAAGAAAGTGCCGCCCAAGGCTCTTTTCTCTTTTCTCTGCAAAAGCCATGAGAACCGTCCCTATGGATTCTAAGCCAAAAAAAAAATACCGATTATCGGTGCGTAATCTTTTACACATGAGGCAGCTAATTACGCTCTAACCATGAATCTGCCCTTTTAATAGAGAAATTAACGAAACTCGCAGCTTTAAGCTTCTTAATCGTTTTTATTTCTGTGATTGTTTATGCTACATTTCAATAATTTTTAAATAACCTTAATCATTTGTTAATAGTTTGTTCATAATTAGGGGGTATGATAGGTTTATGAAGAGAAATGCTTAATCAACTCTCTCTTTGACCCCCTTATAAAAATATTTGTTGCGCATCCGGCCTAGTGCCGGATATTTTTTTTGTAAAAAAACTTAAGGGCAAATAAGGGTGCAAAACGTAGTCATAATAACTAGGCGAATAAACATCTCAATCATGATGACGCCCCCTTTGGGTTTTATACTGTCATTTTACCCATCTATCATTAAATCTACATAAAGCAATTGTAAATTTAATGTCAATTTAATATTACATCTTGCCTGGATACACGTCATCCACTAGAATTTACCTTCCCGACTAGAAAACGCCGAACTTCCGCCACATCCTTTAATTCCCTCTTAGGAAGAATATAAGCACTAACTCCGCTGTTATAGAGATAGATGTTATCATCATCCTCTTTCATCTCAAATATCCCACTCCAGTTAACTTTTGTTTCTCCATTAGAAGTAGAATCCACAATTCCTTCATCTGTCAGCTTCATCACATGGTCGCCGAGCAACCCCTCATTCCTACCTTCTTTCATCATCCTCTTCGACATCTTGGTTATATGACGGTAAAAATACCTCGGATAAAACATGATCCATAGAATCGCGACAATAGCATAAACAATAAACGCCTCCATGACCGACAAATCGCCAAATTTGGAAAACAGATAAGCTGCAATAATAAATACAACTGGCAATAAAAATCGCTGAATATTCAAGGCGCGCATCGCGGTTTTGGAATTTTTAACGTGAAACAAATTGAAGTGTAAGTAATCCTCTTCGGTTAAATGGTATTGAATCTCCATGAAAATCTCTCCTCTGTATGCAACCTGTCCATTCGAAATCTAGCGGCTGCCATATATTGATAGTATCACAAAAAGAAGGGGGGAAATATCCATATGTCGAGCGATAAAAAAGATAAAAATAAGCAAGAAGAAGACTCACACGAACATAAATGCGACGGCTGCCACATTAATATCAACATCCATTACACCTTCAATATCGGCAACAAAGAATTTCATGTTGAACAGCGTGCAGAAGGCGGCGGCCAGATTAATAAGAATGTTGGGACGAATGCCAACCAAGGAGGACAAAATGCGATTGATCACAGTGCCTCCTCCAATGATCATTCCAATTTCGCCGATGGCAATGGCAGAAGCGGCATTGCCGGAAATGATAACGATGAAGCGGGCGGACAGCAAGGGATAAAGGTGAGAGACAGCGTCGTGAAAAAGAGCATCATTGCCTCTGGTTCTGAGCACAACGAAAGCGGGGACGTGCAGCCGGACGAAGCGGATGAAATGGAAGCAATGGATGAAGAAAATGAATAAAGTCTGAAATATCGTGGGTGAAATAAGAGGGAGGCTAGCTCGTGGATGACGAGTTGGCCTTTTTGCTAGATAAATATAGTGGTATTTGGGTTGTGTCCGCATGAAAGCTCTAGGCTGGCTTTTTCCTACTTTTGTGAAAATCGAATAAGAGTTGTTTGTTTGGAAAAAATAGTAATAAAAATGGTTATCAGGAGTTCATCATGCATGCACTACTTACGTTAGGCCTCGTCAGTTTTACGGCTTGGAAAGGCATTTGGCGACACTGGCAAAAATATAGCCTTACTTGTTTCTATGCGATCACCTGTAATTTGCTATACATTGTATTGTGCCGGGATCATTTGCTATGGAAATATCGAGCGGATTTCTTGCCAAAATCAACTTTCATCGTTGAATTATATTATACCTTTATCAATCTTCCCGCGGTTACTCTGCTCTATTTAAGCCATTACCCATTCACCAAGCCTTATTCGAAGCAACTAAAATATATTCTTGCCTGGGTCGGTGCCTTAATGGTGGAGTATCCATTTGTGAAATGGAACAGACTTCTACTCATAAACGGCTATAAATACTGAATGGAATTGATTTTTTACCTATTAATGTTCGGCCTTATTCGCCTTCATTACAGACGCCCCTTGCTGACATACGGAATTTCCTTCGTCATCATTGTTTTTCTGGTTCACTATTTTCATGTCCCAATTAAATAAAAGTAAAACAAGAAGAAAGGTCTATCTATTATGACAGTGGATGTTTTAGTTTTGATCGTGATGTGGGTCAGCGGAATTCTCTCATTTTTTTTATTTACGCCAAAAAATCGGAGAAGAAGATTTATATTTGCCTTTCTTATTTGTCAATCATTGGCGTGGATCGATGCATTACTGCTTGTGAATCTCAAAGGAGATGTAGAAAAATGTGCTGTTAGGGGACAGTGCATTTTTTTTGCACTGGTTCAATAGGGCCAATTTTCTTTATGCTATTTTTACAATTATTCTCACAAGGCATTGAAACTTTTCTTACTCACATTTTATTTTATATCAAATAGAGCACCTCCCAGAACAAAAGGTACTCTATACACACGAATCATTGAACTCCTTGTTATTCTTTTCCGCTAAACTCTAAAATATTTAAACTCTCAGATGCCGCTGGTGCTTCAAAAAATTTAGTAACATGAATAAAGACCGCTTCCGTGTCAAAAGCTGCTCTTTCGGGTTGTTCGTTACGCCTTTGTGCAATTTGACGTAAGCATTGCTCGTTATTTAGATTAAGGAAAATTAGTTGATGGCTTGCATTGACCTCTGACACCATATCCAAAAACCACTTTCGCAGTTTTTGAGTGTTAGCTGGAAAATCCATCACTACATTTGTACCGACACTTAATATGTTTTGGACATGCTTTTTCACCAACGGCTTGAGCTGCGCTGAGAATTTTAGATAGTCCTCAAATGATGCAATCTGATTGGGATAAAGAGATGAAAGCCATTCATCCTCAGACAACAGTACCGCATGTTTATCTATCGCCAATTGTTTTGATTTAGTTGATTTTCCAGCGCCCATTTTTCCGCAGAAAAAGTATAGCGTCCCCAATTGTTTCATATTTTCTAACCCCCCCGCGCGGTTTTGCCATAACCCTTGATTATGATTCTTTTTCTCTTTTGTATAAGTGGCTATAGATTCTATTTAAGTCAGTCATATTTATATTCAAGAAAAGAAAATTATATGATGGCATTGTATACTCCTTACAAAATACATGTACATAAATAAATTATACTTATTTTCCCAACGAAAAAGAAGAAATTAGTCTCCTATCATATGTAAATGGGTGATAGTAAAAGCCAGGCAACAAGCCTCGCTAAGAGATTACCCTAACTCAGGTAATGATCTTTTATGAGGTGTGAAAAATGACAGCCAGCACTACGATGGTGTAGAATTAATTCAGACATTCGACAATATTCATATATTTTCCACAAAAATCAACTGGAAATATATTTACATGGAAAGGTTGTTCTAGTAAAATATGTAACTAGCATACATAGTTAAAAGGAGGACCGTCGAAATTGGAACAGGAAGTAAATAAGAGCTCGAATATTGCTGATTTTCAAGAAATCGTGAAAAGGGCATATGAAAAAGGCGTCAATGAGCATGAAATGACTCTGGAAAAACTAATTGAAGACATTAAAGCGGATCTGAAAAATTTGATGATCGTATAAATATAGATAAGAGTAAGAGTAGGAGTCTGTCGGTGTAATATCGGCAGGCTTTTTTTAATGGTTAAATGGGGAGATCAGAGATAAAAATCCGTGTTTCTTCTATTATAATAATGCAAACGATTACAAGTGAATGATTTAATTATTTGGTACTATAGGAATTACTGCCTAAGTAGTAGAGAAATGATATGACAAATTAACTGAAAAACGTAAAAAAGGAGGAATTTGGGAATTAATTGTAGAAATTATATTTATATTATTTCCGAAGGGGAGGATTGCTGTGAGGCAAAGTCGACAATACAAATCTCCAAATGCCGCCATGATGTGGTCATTAGTTCTGCCAGGGCTCGGTCAATTATACAATAAGGATTATCTTATTGGGTTTGCCTTGATCGGATTGGAGTTTGTCGTGAATTTGAATTCAAACTTAAACCTTTCCCTCATCAGTACCTTTATCGGAGATATCCATTCTGCCCATCATATAATAAATTATAGTTGGGGGCTTTTTTATCCATCCATATATGGTTTCGCCATCTGGCAGGCATTCAATTCGGCAAAGGCTAATAATGATAAAATGGCAGGAAAAGAAGCGGAAAGGAGAACGTATTTCTCCGGATTCTTTATCGGGCTGGTCATCGGAATGGATTTCGGGCTTTTCTGGCATGATTCTGGTTTTATCATTCACCATCAAGCGACTCGATTTTTGGACTATCCTGTTTTTAATGGAATTGTTTTTGGTTTGATCCTGGGCTTTCTTGGGTCTATTATGGAAAATAAGGTGTATCGAAAAAGCAAAGCGGCCAACTATGGTTGAACGATTTCTACTAAAAGAACTTCTAATCATACATAATCTAGCTGTTGAAGGAGACTTCAGCAGCTTTTTGATGTTAGTGAAACTTCTACTCGTTAAGAATTGCTGTGTATCGGTACAAACTAAAAAGACATCAGGCATACCTGATGTCACAGATTGTTAAAGTGGTGTCATTCCTCGAAGTATAGATTAGTTCCTGCTCGCTCGTCAGTGCTTTTATTTTGTAGAGCTTGTTCTAATAGGACTAATAATGTATCTAATTGCTTTCTGCATTCAATGGTTTCCTCGGATGTCATTCCAAACTGATCGGCTAATTCTTGCAATTTGAGTCGTGTTTCTTCTATCATTAATAGCAAATAAGTCATAGGAACTCCTTAAAAAATAGTTATGTAATTAAATCGTAACATAAAATTCATACTATTGATTTACCCCATCCGCAAAATGGCCCTTTATCGGTTTAACATGCGGAATGAATGGTGTGAAAAGGAGCAACTATCATCTTTGGTTTGGGGGATAGTAAGTATATGGAAATGTTTGTGAAGGGGGATATCGAAGGTGGGGCATTTTGCTTTGACGATTATCCTATTATTGATGATTGCCTTAATGGCTGCATGCTATAAAATCTACAAAATGAAAGCTCTGTTAGCTTCATACAGATCGGGTATTGATATTTCAGAGTTAAAAAGAACAAAAGAGATAGTAGAAAATAGTGAAAAACGATATAAGAATATCCTTAGTGTAATGCCGGAGGGTGTTATTCTTTATGGGGCGGATCACAAGAAAATCGCCTTGAACGAAAATGCCTATAAAATGTTTAATTTGGATAGCGAGACATTTCATGAAAAGCTGAACATTTTGGAACCAAACTTTCCTTTCGTAGATTCGAAAGGAAATCCATTAGCACTAGAAGATTATCCAGTCGCGATTACCTTTAAAACAGGAGAAACGATAATAGGCAGAGTCATTGGCATTAAAGGCACAGGAAAAACAAGATGGATATCTATAAATACAAAGCTTCTTGAGCCAATGGATGCTGCAGACGTCCCCCAGGTATTAGTGACGATGACGGATATCACGGAGCAAAAAGAAACCGAGATCAAACTAAGGGAATCGAATGCGTTGTTGAGAACGATCATAGATAGTATCCCAATTGGAATCATTGTAATTAATACTGACCGCAAGATTGTTACCTTAAATCAACCATGTCATGAGCTATTTAGGGTTGAAGAGCCAATCAAGAGCTTAATCGGCCAATCTGCTGATAAATACTATCATCCATTTTATAAATATATTGAGGAAGAAAGGGAGAAAGTGAACCGTATTTTAGCCAATAATAGGCCTGTGGTGGATGAAGTCGAAATGCTGAATAACCAATTGATTCAGAGAAGCTATTTTCCGTTTTATATCGATGAAGAACTAAAGGGGCATTTATGGGTCTTTGAAGATATTACGGAGCGGAAAGCGATGGAGAGAGGAATACTAAGGGCAAAAGAGGATGCGGTAAAAGCGAATATGGCTAAGTCAGTATTTTTAGCGAATATGAGTCATGAACTGCGGACGCCCCTGAATGCGATTCTTGGCTTTTCACAATTGCTGGAGATCCAGGAAACGCTTAATGAGAAGGAGAGTATCTTCGTCAGAGAAATTTTAAAGGGCGGAAGGCATCTGCTGAACTTAATTAATGAAGTATTAGACCTTTCGAGAATTGAATCGGGAATATTAAAACTATCGGTAGAAAGCATAAAAATAGCTAGTGTGATCGATGAGTGTATCAATTTAGTAAGACCAGCTGCTGACCGCAAAGGGATTACGATCACAAAAAAAGTCGAAACTGAAAATGAATATGTTTGTGCTGATCAAGTGAGGCTCAGGCAGATTCTGTTGAACCTGTTAGACAATGCGATTAAGTATAATCGTGAAAATGGCGAAATCATCATCAGCAGTGTAAACGAGGGTGAGTTTCTAACGATCCATGTCCGTGATACAGGACTAGGAATTCCGCCTGAGGCTCAAGAGGAAATTTTTGAACCCTTTTACCGCCTTGAAAATCCATCCATCGAAGGGACGGGGATTGGCCTTTCCCTCGTTAAACAGCTTACCATCTTAATGGGGGGGAAGCTTGGAGTAGAGAGCCAGATAGGAGTGGGCAGTGATTTCTGGATTAGACTACCAAGGGTTCAAACAAATGAAGCTGACCACCCCGTGGCGCTTGAAAAAAATGAAATGCCCATCTCTGAACACAAAGAGTATAAAATTCTCTATATAGAAGATCAGCTATCCAACCAGCTATTAGTAGCTGAGATCCTTAAAAACGTACAAGGAATGAAATTACTTACGGCAAGAACGGGAATGGAAGGTCTTCGGGCAGCTGCGAATCAAAAAATAGATTTAATCTTATTGGATCTGCATCTTCCTGATATGAATGGAGAGGAAGTATTTGAAAAACTAAAATCCAACCCGCAATGCACAGGTATTCCTGTTATCGCGCTGAGCGCAAATGCGATGAAGGAGGACATTGATCGTATCATTAAGATGGGCTTTAAGGAATATATCACTAAGCCATTCGACGTTCCCACATTTATAAAGGTGATCGTAAAAAATTGCGTTAAGCACTAACGGCTCTGTATAAATGTTACGGATGTTAGAAATTCTGTGATTTTTTGTCGTAAAAAGTCCTTTTGGCGACACAGATGGTCCCCTCGAATAGCTAACGTGCCTTTTAATGACCCTATCATGTTCTTTGTCGAATGGACACATAGGAAGGGAAACGATAAAGTAGGAAGGTAAAATTAGTAGATCGTATGAAAAAATGGTTTCTTAACCGTTCGTATCGAATCCCGATGAACGGTTTAAAATAAAATGTGACTTCGTAAAAAGGGATGGGCTAAATGGGAGAAATTAAAGTAGTAATTGCGGATGATGACTTTTCTTCTAAAACCCTTCTTTCCTATTTTATTGAATTATTATCAGAATATAAGGTAGTCGGCGAGGCTTCAAATGGCAAAGAACTCATCGAAGTCGTCATGAAGGAAAAGCCTGAGATCGTGTTAGTGGATATATATATGCCGTTACTAAATGGGGTAGAGGCAGCAAAAATTTGCAAAGAAATGCTTCCTTCCCTTCAAGTGATCTTCACAACGGGTTCAGATAAATTTGCTGTCGAGGCTTTTAATATTTCAGCGATTGATTATGTTGTGAAACCAATTGAAAAGGGCCGCTTATTTATTGCATTGGAAAAAGCGAAAAAAGCGCTCCAATTATATACAAGAACAGAAACGAAGTCTGTTATCAAAAATAAACTGGCAATCAAATCGAATCAAGCAACCCTTTACATTACAATAAAAGATATTCTTTATATAGAAAAAGAAGGAAGGAAATCGATTCTCCATACGAAAGAGGACCGCTATGAATCCTTTGAGTCACTGCAGGAATTAGAGGACAAACTACCAGACTTTTTCTTTAAGACACATCGTTCCTACTTGGTGAATTTACGGGAAATCATCAAGATTAAACCGTTTGGAGAAACCTATATAGCTGAATTTACTGTTCCTGAAAAGCTCGCGTATATTTCGAAGTTAAAGATACAAGAGGTGCATCGATTAATGGGAATCTAAGATGGGCTTATAATCTGCTGGGATTTCCTTTTTAGGAGGAGATCCTCTTTTTTTTATTGCTAGTAATCTTTTACTTCTAGAAAGAGTTCCTCGCTGAGACATCATTCTTACAATATGGTGAAAAAAAAAAAGCGAATCATTTTGATTCGCTTCAGACTGTCGACAAATTCG
>NZ_JBCNAD010000065.1:0-12334 GCF_050477905.1 Neobacillus pocheonensis
CTCATATATTTTCCCCCGTTCTTTTCAATTATTTGATATTTCTATAAATACTGAAATTAGTGTTAAAATTATTCCGCTTTACCATTAAAGTAAAGCGGGAGCGTATTGTGCAAGGACTTCTCGTTGTAAACTGTAATATCTGAAGGTTCCCTCTCTGCGAACTGCTAATAATCCGCAATCGAGTAATGGTTTTAAATGATGCGTCAATGTTGAATTGGCAGTGACCTTTAATTGATTTGCCATTTCCAGGCAAGCTAACTCTGATTGCCCTGCAAGTAATTTTACGATTTGTAAACGAGTCGATTCACCTAGTGCCTTATAGACTTTTACTGCAATATCATCATTCACCACTAAAAACCTCCTTTCAGCAATTCTTATTTCAGTATTTATAGAAATAGTGTATTTAATCAAAGATGCTTTGTCAAGAGAGTCCTTTTCCATTTTTTAATTCAAAGGCTGTTTTCTTAATTTAAGAATGAGATTGTGATTTCCACTTCATTAGTTATAGGTTAAATTCAAAAAATGTTTTCAATTCGTCCGATTCGGTTTAAGCTTTTTCCGACAATTGCATTTTTTTTGGATGAAAGTATTTGATTATTGCATTCCTATTTATTCACTCCAAATTCCTATTCACCTCTAACGGATTTATTTTCTACTTTTTGTAAAATCCCCATTGGAATATACGTGATGAAAAATACAATCAATCCGACAATTTCAAGATTGATATAATACATGATTCCACTTCCGAAATAGGATAATAATGTTTTCGTTTCCGAAGGGCTCGCTAGGAAGAAAAAGTTCGTGCCAAGCAGGTGATTCAAGAAAAAAATAGGCACCGCGATGATATTCAAGGTAATAAAGCTAAATAGAATGGATTTCCTGGGAACCCTGTAATCTTCAAATAGGATAAAATACAATACGGATATCGGAATGGCAGCATGTTGAAGGAAATATCGGATGAAGCGAAAATGAGGAAATTGGTAGATAAGATCTGGTGTCACCATTGCTAAAATGGCAGGAAGGAGACCGATAAAAAATAACAAATTAAACCCCTTTTGACTGGTTTTTAGGAATAAGTAAAGAGCT
Source organism: Neobacillus pocheonensis (assembly GCF_050477905.1). Taxonomy (NCBI): domain Bacteria; kingdom Bacillati; phylum Bacillota; class Bacilli; order Caryophanales; family Bacillaceae; genus Neobacillus; species Neobacillus pocheonensis. The sequence continues at coordinate 1,087 of NZ_JBCNAD010000065.1, forward strand.
AAAAAGGTACTTAGTGAACAAACCTGTAGGGGTAAATCACCTACTTCCCATTCCTTCGTCAGAATTAACCACACATGTAGTGATAACTCACAAACAATCAAAATACTAAATAGTGTCCATTTGATGTTAGACTGGTATGACCTCAGTTTCTTTCTGAAAAACACCATAATGCAACATGTGATAAAGAAGATAATTAATGTAACAATATGGGGCAGGGAAAACAACGTGAAATCTCGCATACCACTAACAGAAAACATGAATACCCCCTCTTTCTCTGGATATTTTCAATTCATTCGCTACATAAACTGAACCATGAAATAGCGGAGTCATTTGCGCATGATAAATCAAATGCACTGACTCCGCTTCATTGTTTTTAACCTATATTTAAAAAACTCGACTTACCTTTGGAGATGACTTCCACACTATTTTTCAGTATCTAATAGAAATTTCCCTACAATTGCGGCGATGATTCCACCAACGATTGGGGCAATAAGATATACCCATAATTGGGAAACAGCGTCTCCTCCGGCAAATACTGCTGGTGCAAGGCTCCGTGCAGGGTTAACAGAGGATCCAGTCAAAGGAATACCAAATAAGTGAACTAACAATAATGTGAAACCTATGACAAGCCCCGCTATTGATGCATTGCCTTTTTTGCCCGTAATGACCATAATCACTAAAATAAAGACGAATGATAAAACCGCTTCCACTAAAAAGGCACCAGAAGATTCAAGATTTGCGTAACCATTCTGTCCTACATTATCTACCGAAATGTTCGATAATTTTAAAAAGGCTGTTAAAAGTGCCGTTCCTAAAAAAGCGCCTAAGACTTGTGCAACTAAATAACAGATTAGTTCTTTGCCATTCAACCGTTTGTTTACAAACATGGCAATGGACACAGCCGGGTTTATGTGGCATCCGGAAATGGTTCCGATACTATATGCCATGGCGACTAAGGACAATCCGAAGGCCAAACCAATTCCAAAAACGCCAATTCCATCCACACCGCCGCCAAACACGGCCGTTCCAGTTCCAAACAGAACCAGAACACACGTGCCAATAAATTCAGCAATCCCCTTTTTAAACATAAATTTCCCTCCTCACAAATGGTTAACACGTAATTTTGCAAAGAATAGGGCAAGTTTGTAGGGTTTTGACATGGCATTACCGGTAAGCAATTTGAAACGTTTGGTATTAGTATATCCGGTTGTTTCTTAGAGCTCTAAGTACTAAGAAATATATGACAATTATGGGGCGAATAAGACTTTTAATGAAAATTTCATTTATACGAAAAAGGTAAAAATGCCAAGGGACGATTCTTGAGAACCGTCCCCTAGGAATTACTTTTTCTTCTTTTTTCCTTTACCCTTGCCTTTTCCTTCGTCTTTCCATTTTCCAGGTTGATCTTTTTCTTTTTCTTTCTTTTCTCCATTCCCAGGTGTTTCTTTTTTAGGTACGATTGGAACTTCTGCAGATGTGATACCTTGGATATAGAGTTCATTATTGAATCGATAAACACTTTTTGGTTGCGGGAAACTGGATGAGTCTGTTCCTAATGTTTGCATCATTGCTTTAAACATGTACTGCGCAATTTTTGTTGTATTTCCAATCATATAATTCCCCTGGCCGTTTTGCTCATAACCAGTCCAGACCGCCATCGTGTATTGTGGTGTATAGCCGGCAAACCAACTATCATTTGTGGCATTGCTTGGGTAGCCAAATCGCGCTCTTGTATTACTATCAAAATTGGTTGTTCCCGTTTTTCCAGCCACATCCAGGCCAGACACATTGGCTGTTGTTCCTGTTCCGGAATTTACCACTGAACGTAACATATCGGTAACCATATAGGCGGTATAATCCTTCATCACACGCTTCGGTTTTCCTGCAAAACCAATTTCCGTACCATCAGGAAAGACCACTTTTTGAACAAAATGCGGTTTATGAAAAACGCCACCGTTCCCAAAAGCACTATAGGCGCCTGCCATTTGTAACGGATTAACGGTATTGCTTCCGATTGAGTATGATTCATAAACCTGATTGTTAGGGAACGTAATTCCAAGTTGTTGCGCAAACGCCTTTGCCTTTTCCAATCCCACCTCTCTCATCGTGAGAAGTGCAGGGATATTGTATGAGTTTTGCAATGCCGACCGAATTGTCAGCATGCCATGATTTTGATGGTCCCAGTTTGAAATCGACTGGCCAGATGAATAAGTGGTCGGCTGGTCATTGATTAAATGGGCAGTGGACCATTTTAAATGTTCAATCGCAGGACCATAATCAAAAATTGGCTTAAACGACGAGCCCGGCTGACGTTTCATATCGATGGCAAAGTTGTTGCCCATGAAATCTGCTTGAAAGTCGTTTCGTCCGCTTCCAATCGCTCTGACTTCACCCGATTTTGTATCCAAGAAGATAAACGCTCCCTGAAACCTGTCATTCGGATAAGCAATGATTTCGTTTGAGTTCAACATTTTATCAGCATAATCCTGTGCATTTGGATCGAGGGTAGTGTAAATGGATAATCCATCTGTACTGATATCAACATCCTTCAGTTTCCCTTTTACCTCTTTTACAGCAGCGTCTAGGAATGCTTCATACGGCATACTTTGTTGATTCTTTTTCGCCACCAGTCCTGCTGTTACGGGAACTTTTGTTGCTTCCTGCATTTGTTTTTCTGTAATATAGCCGTGTCTATGCATCAAGCTTAATACAAGATTACGGCGGTTGGTGGCCTCTTCTTTGTTTTCGGGTTTGGATGGGTCGTAATTATTAGGACTTTGCGGCAATCCTGCTAACATGGCTGCCTGCGAAAGCGTCATTTTTTTTAACTCATTTGCTTCTAGGCCATAGTAGTTTTTCGCTGCAGTTGCCACTCCGTAAGAGCGATTGCCAAGGTAGATTTTGTTCAAATACATCATCAGAATCTCATGCTTGGAGTACTTTTGTTCCAATTCATATGCCAATTTCCATTCTTGGACTTTTCGCTTTAATGTTTTTTCAGGAGTCAAAAATGAGTTTTTAATTACCTGCTGCGTTATGGTACTTCCACCCTGTGATCCGAAATCTCCGGTTACGTTCACGAAAATGGCTTTCGCCGTTCTTTTTATATCAATACCATGATGTTCATAAAAACGGGAATCCTCCGTGGCAATAAACGCGTTTTCCAACACTTTGGGAACTTGTTCATAGGTAATTTTTGTTCGCTTTTCTTTCCCGTATTCATAGAGGAAGTTTCCATTTTTATCGTAAAACTTCGTTGAAAGCGGATCTACTAGTTTAGAAGAATCCAAATCGGGAACACCCTTCACCATTGAAGCGAACGTGATGGCTCCTGCTCCCGTTGAAACAAGTCCAAGCACCAAAAAGACGATGACTAATTTTTTCAACAAAGACCCTTTTTTCGGACTTTTATCCCTTTTTTGATGATTTTGACTTGTCTTTTCAGCTTGTTTTCGTTCCTCACGAGATGTATATGTTGCTTCTGTCATTCTCTTCTCTCCCATGCAAGGTTACTCAATGTTGATTAAAAATAAAATAAGGAAAGTATTTACTCCCCAGATTAATTACATATAATGATTCGGAACGATTTTTAAATTTATGGGGGGCACTAAATAAAAAGGCCCTGTTAAATTTGGCTGTTGATTTCCGCTACAGGCGCCAAATAAAAAAAGACGCTACCCAATTTTAATGGGAAGCGGCAGTATTTGTGTGAATTTTTTCAGGGTTTACCTCTTTTCAATTGTCCCATCTGCATGTCTGGCAAATCTGCCAGAGTCCGCCTCATTTACAGGATCAAGACGGCCCCATGGCCAACCCCCGAATTGTGTTCTTCGAAACTCGTTAAAAGCTTCACGGATCTCTTGCTCTGTTGTCATGACAAAGGGTCCATATTGGGCTACAGGTTCTTGAATAGGCTCACCTTCAAGAACAAGCAAATAAGCATCTTTCGCTCCATTTGTAAGTTCGATTTCTTGATCACCGGCCAGTTTTACTCGGTGAGAGGATGGAATCCTATTTCCCTCTATTTGAATTTCATCACCTTGATAAAAATATAAATTTCTGTTTAATGTACCTGAAACGGATGGCAGAGTGAAAGAAGCGTTTGGCTCCATATGAAGGAGATAAATACCCACATGATGGTTAGGATCCTTTGCCCAAGAAGCAGCGGTTGGCTCTAGAGAAGTCATTTCCTGCAATTTTCCTGCTATCAGTTTCACCGTTGTTTGCTTCCCGTTTGAACCAATTGACTGCATCACAGGTATATCTTCAGCCCACAGCATCTTATAGTCTGGATTAGCAGACTTATTTTTAGCTGCGAGATTCAGCCAAATTTGAAAGAGTTCAAGGGGGTTGCCTTTATCCTGATGTACAAGCGGGAACATTTCTGTATGCTGACAGCCCTTCCCAGTTGTTAGCCATTGGACATCTCCATCACCATAGCGTCCTGATGCTCCCATTGAATCAAAATGATCAACAAAGCCTTCTAATACGACCGTTACGGTTTCAAAGCCACAGTGAGGATGTGCAGGAAACCCTGGAACCTCATTTCCATGATACATCCTAAAGCCATCTCGCAACGTAAAATCTTCACCTAGCTTCCTTCCTTCCAATGAAGTACTCGGTCCCTGCTGATCATTTCCAGAAGGATAAGCATCTTTATGATACATCGTCACGAGAAACGGATCTTCAGTCTCCCATTGAAAGCCTAGCTTTTGTAATTTAAGAATTTTATTGTCTGCCATCGTTTCCTCCGTTAATATTTATGAGTATTATTTAACTGCCTTAGCAAGCTGATTCATTGAGTTTAATTCCTTTGAAAGCTCCATGAACCATTCTTTATCTCCTGTTGATAATGCCAGGTCTATTAAAAACATTATTTGTGACTTGTTTGTAACTTTAGAAACAGGCAGTACTTTTACCTGTTTATTTAAAAAAGGTATTGTTTTGCCAACCTTATTATTATTGTCACTCGTAACGACGATTACCTTAACTGCCCCATCCGGAATATCTGGCAAAAGAGAATCAATATATCCAATAATTAATTCACCATCCAGCGATTCACCCTTAATCCAGTCACCCGGTTTTAATATCGTATTGGAAAACATACTTTTTCACCTTCTTTTTATTGACTTTTTGTTACATCTATCAGGATAAAACTGTAACTTATTTTATTACATTTAATTTAAAGAATTCAGCAGCCATAAATCGATTACAGCCGCTTATCAACCAGATCGACAACCTCTTTGATTGTGTAATCCTTTAAATATTCACCTAGATGTTCTTCTGCACCTAAGAAAATGCTGCATAGGACTCTTTGCATATTCGCGCCTACAATACACTGTTCATTTGATTCAGGACACTTAGGCTGCAGAGCACCTTCAGAGGTTATCTTATATATATCCCAGAGATTAACTTCACTTTGATCTAGCGCAAAAATAAAACCGCCGCCAGTTCCCTCTTTCGATTTAATAAATCCATGTTTTTTTAACAAACTTAGCACTTTACGAATCCGTACCGCGTGAACGCCGGCGCTTTCTGAAATAGCATCGCTTGAAGACATTCGGTCCGGCTGTAGTGCTAGATAAGTTAAACTATGAATGGCAAGGGTAAAATCACTATTCATGGTCTTGCCTCCTTACAAATAAAACGGCACATAGCTTATTACTATTGTGTGCTTCTTTATCAATATTAATGACGTACTGTAATCCTATACATTACAGATTTTCCTGTCAAACTTTTAGCCTAATTGGCCTCTTTTTGCAATTCGTTGTATAAGTAAGTGCGAACCTTTCGGGGCAAAAAACTGCGAATTTCGTCGTCGTTATAGCCAATCTGTAATCTTTTTTCATCAAGAATAATTGGCCGGCGTAACATTTTAGGATGTTCAATGATTAATTCATAGAATTCATTAAGCGGTAGTGATTCAAGATTTATATTTAATTCTTGAAATGTTTTTGAATTAGTTGAAATAATTTCGCTAGTCCCCTCTTCGGTCAAACGAAGAATCGATTTAATTTCATCGACTGTAAGCGGATTTGATAAAATGTTTCTTTCAACGTAGTCAATTTGATGTTCCTCGAGCCAGGCTTTTGCTTTTCGGCAAGAAGTACAGCTTGGTGTTGTATACAGAGTTACCATCCTTTTTCACGCTCCTTAAATACTTTATAAAACCTTTTTAAATGTAATATAAATTTTTACAGTTTCTATACTGTAAATTTAATCGTTACAGTTAGAAATGTCAACTGTAATTTTTTAGTTTTGATTAAAAAATTTGCAGAAGATTCCTTCTGACTATTCAATCCTTTATCGTGTGCTCCACAATTAGTCCCATGCTATTAAAGTATCTTATCGTACAATCAGTTCTTTCATTCTTTAATATCTTATATTAAAAGATTGAAAAGGTGGTGATTTAATAGTGTGGGACCAAAATTGGAAGAAATCCTCAGCGGCTTATGGTTTTGTTACACTTGTAGGTGCGAAGTCTATACTAGTAAGACCAGGTGAACATATTCGATTTAATCAACATGGCCCACTGGAAAATATAAGGTTTTCCAAAAATGATGGTATCTTAACCGTTTTAAAATCGGGAGACTATAAGATTGAATATACTTTGCTAATAGATGGTCCTGCTTCAACTTCGGTATATGGTATTGTCTTAAATCATTCTTTGGTTCCTGGAAATCTAACAAACTTTGGCATAACAAGGCAAGTGGATAATGCTACACTAATGCTTGTAGGACAGGCAATTATCCATATTCCCAAAAATTCTACAATCGAGCTTAGAAATATAGGAACTGCTACAGATACCCTATTACCCATTTTAGCGAACAGAAGTATAAATGCCGCATCATTATCGATTGAGAAAATTAGTTGATAGTGAGTGTTTACTGGGATTCGCCTTTTGATGCCTTGAAACATATTTATTATTCGTAACCCAGAAACGCCAAGGATAATCCTTGGCTTCACCAGTATTGTCAATTCCGATTCTTTTCCCCATTGATATACTTTCCGGACAGTAGCCTCTGGCAACAAATAAAGGAGGAAGAGTCAGTAGATGGCCATAATCCTCCATCTTAATGCCTAATGATTTCGTCAGCTTGCCGGGCCCGTTAGTCAGATTTCTCACATCATCAATGCCTCTCCTGCTTTTCATAAGCTCTATACCATTGACGGGTTCCAGTGCACGAACCAAGATGGCTTCAGGTTTTTCTTCCCCTCCGCTGACTATATTGAAAAGGCAATGTGTATGCATTAAATATGTATAGGCAAGCCCGGAACGTTGGAACATGACCTCTGTTCTTGCCGTCCGTCGGTTATTATAACTGTGGGCAGCACGGTCACCAGGCCCCACGTAAGCTTCTGTTTCTACAATATGTCCAACCGCAATGCCCTCCTTCGTTTCTTTTACCAAGAGACAGCCGAGCAATGCCTTTGCCAATTCAAGTGTGGGCTGTTCAAAAAACGACTGTGGTAATGGAACAATTTCTTTAGCCAAATCTTCCAAATGGGATACCTCCACTAAAATGATTGAACATAGAAATAAATCATATGGTATGAATTTACCATTTTATTTTTAAATTTCAATTTCTTAGGCGATTGGCAAAAAAATTGTTATAATATAGCACATATGGAAGATGAAGATGTTCGATGAACCATATCGATTCCTGCAGAAAAAGGAGAAAAGCAATGATCTGGTTAATTATTTCCACAATATTACTTGCTGCATCTGCTGTCTGGTTAGGTTATACCGTAAAAAAAGAAAAGGCTAAACAAAAAGAATTGAGAAACAACCATTTCGATGAGCTTGCTGCAATGAAGGAAATACAAAAAGCTTCTATGGAAACGGCAGCAGCGACCTATGATGAGAAAGTTTTCCTTTTATCTGAATCCTACCAACGTGGAATTGAAAAGTTGATGCTTGAAAATGAAGAGATTCGAAAAAATTATCGAAACCCAGGGGAAATCAAAACCCATCAAATACTTGAAGGTTTTAAAAATGATTTAATTCGAAAAAGAATTATTCCTCCCGATGAAATGATTATCATGCCGAATATTTTTATACCTGAAGGAAACGGAATGACTAGGCAGATTGATCACCTTGTATTATTATCAACTGGTTTATATGTAATAGAAACGAAACATTGGCAAGGCCACATTGTAATGGGATTAACAAAAATGGGCAGTCACAAGTTTTCTTTTTTAGCAGATTTAGTAAACAATGAGAAAGAGGAAACACTGTTATTTAGTAAAGATGATTCTAGAGGATTAACCGTAAAGACTTATGAGAATCCAATTTGCCAGGTTCAACAAACAGCGGTCATCCTCTCCAATTATTTACAAAGTCAAGATATTAAAACCTGGATAAACACGTTGGTATTCTTTAATCACGATGAAAAAGAGCTTCACGATTGGTCGGATAACAGCATCGTCAAACGGATTTCCAATAAAGAGCAATTACAACAGTTTTTTATAAATGAACTTACATCTCGAGAAAGAATTTATGGAGCTTTTCAGCTTCAAAATATAAAGCATATTATCGAAAGCGCGAATAATATTTAGCTGATGTGGAATGTGGAATATTTCACAAAAAATAAAGAGAGGCATTCTTCAATAGAATAGCCTCTTCTCACTTATTAGTTAGTCCCTTGGTTTAGCTTATAATTTTTTTTGTACTGCCTGCAGCTTCCGTTCCATCGTATTTTCTTTGTCCCGGCGGTCATCAATTCTGACATTGGTACAAACCCTTTGTAAGCCTTTTTGAAATGGAACTTCATGAATCTCGTGGACGATTTCAAGCAATAATTTTAAATTCCCTTCAATTAGAGTGCTCATTGGGGTTAACTGATACTTCACTCTGCCTTCATACTGTTGAAGAACTCTATGTATTTCAGCAACATACTCACTCACACTTGGTGTTCCTGTTCCAACCGGAATCACGGTAATATCTATAATGGCCATATCCTTCTTCCTTTCATCACACTAATCTTCTTTAGGATCCTCTTGATAATGTTCATTTAAATAGGAATTTTCACCAGTGGCAAAATTCACTGAAAGTAAACTCATTTCCGGATCAACTCCATAAAGTCCTTTAAACTCATTATTGACCATTTCCCCAATTTGAAATTGGGGATCCTTTTCTTTCTGTTCCATTTTAATCACCTCATTTTTGACTAATATCGTGTACTATTTTTTAATAATTATTCTTTAATGTAAGGCGAACAGTGACTGACATTGTTCGCCTTTCGCTTTCATGATAGGTTTATTTTATAACTAATCAACGACAATTACCCTGTCGTCCTTAACGTAAAAGGACATTCTATATTGTGATAATCGAGTAGAGGGAAAATAAGTTGATTATTTTCGCCCCTCTCACACCACCGTACATACGGTTCCGTATACGGCGGTTCAATTTATATTCCAGTGTGTACTTTTAGATAATGTTCTAAAGCAGAGGGAAGTCCCCTCTGCTTTAGTCTTTTGTTTGAGATAGCTTTTTGGACAACTTTTGATAATCCTATATACCGATAACCTTTTCTACAATAGGTTAATCCTTTCGCTTCTTCCTCCGGAATCCCAAGCTGAATGAGCGATTTGATTTGTTTCTTCGGTACTTTCCATAGTTTCCAGATGATTACCCTAATTCTGGAGCGAAGCTTCGTATCTATTCGCTCCGTTGCTTTTTTCATGTTTCCTATCCTGAAGTAGTTTACCCACCCGAATATGACTTGTTTCAGTTTCAATATTCGATAATCCAGTGGGACACCCCAGTTTCGTTTTGTCAGTTTTCGGAGCTTCCTTTGGAATTTCTGTATGGAACTTAGGTGGGGTTTTACTTGGTATCTTTGGTTGTTAACATCGTAATAGTAACCGAACCCTAAGAATTTAATTTCTTTTGGACGTGAAATTTTACTCTTCTCTGCGTTAACGATTAATCCTAGTTTATCTTCTATAAATCTTACGATTGATTTCATTACTCTACTCGCTGCTTTCTCACTCTTTACAAAGATGAGAGCGTCATCAGCGTATCTCACGAACCGTAGTCCTCTTTTCTCTAGTTCCTTATCGAGTTCGTTTAACATAATATCACTTAATAATGGGCTAAGGTTTCCTCCTTGCGGAGTCCCGACGGGTGTTTCTTCATATTTCCCTTTCACCATGACTCCACTGACTAAGTATTTTCTGATTAACGAGATGACATCACCATCATCTATTGTGTTGGCAATAATTCGAATGAGTTTATCGTGATGAACTGTATCGAAGAATCTTTCAAGGTCAATGTCTACTACCCAGTCGTGTCCATCATTCAGAAATTCCAAGCTTTTTATAATAGCCATCTCACAACTTCTGTTTGGTCTAAAGCCGTAACTGAATTCACTAAATTGCTTTTCAAATATCGGACTGAGAACTTGATGAATGGCTTGTTGAATTACTCTATCCACTACTGTTGGTATTCCCAACTTGCGCATCTTGCCATTTTCTTTTGGGATTTCCACTCTTAAGGCAGCTTGTGGTTGGTATTTTCTTGTTCTGATGCGCTGACGTAGCTCATCCTTGTTCTCTCTCAGATATTGCTTTAGTTCTTCGACTGTTACTCCATCAACCCCACTCGCACCTTTATTTTTATAGACGCGCAGGTAGGCTTCGTTCATATTTTGATTACTTAGAATCTGTTCTAAAAGTTCCACACTCGTTTCTCCTTCCCTCTCACGTAGTAAGTGATAGCTCCATTTTTGGTTAGCCTTTGAGATACGCTCATACTTTCACCATTAATACATTCGGAGTACGTCACTTACGCATTCGTGGTGTTGAAACACTATAAATTGTTCAGTCCTTCATGAATTAATTTCACTACTATGACTTCTGCTGACTTCTTGCGACTAACCTTTTTCGACTGTACTTCAGTACATCCACAAGACCTCCCAGGGTAAGACAACTATCTTTCCTCTTTTACTCGCCTGATTTACTCTACAAAGTTACGCACATCTTTTTGGACTTTGACTTGTCTTGGAGCCTCATCCCTTTATAAAGCCTTAGTATCAGGTTTCTGTACGTCGAGCCAAGATTTTATTCCACGCTTCCTTCAGCCCTTACCTCACGGTAAGTACCTTGCGCTTCCTTAGTGGTTGGTCGATGTGTACCCCCACAGTGGACTTTCACCACCTAGATAGTTGCCATGCCTGGCACAATCGAGTAGAGGGAAAATAAATTGATTATTTTCGCCCCTCTCACACCACCGTACATACGGTTC
>NZ_JBCNAD010000066.1:0-91869 GCF_050477905.1 Neobacillus pocheonensis
AACTTAAGGGGTTCACTTCACCCGATGCGTTTTTAGTTCGATCTTCTTCTTCTTTTAAGAATTAAGATAAGAAATAAGAAAACCAATAGATAAACGACAATTAATGATGCAATATGGGGAAGATTGACCCCACTTTTCTTCGTCAGTACATATATTTCTGATTCATCCCGATCGATAATAAGGTTATACTGATCATCATGGCTTCGGACAAGGTCACCAGCTAGTAAGCCCCGCAGCTCTTTTCCACCTTCAAGATGCTTTTTTGTTAACGTAACCTTTTGGGATTTTTTCGTATTATTGATCGCAATAACAGAGGTTTCGCCTTTATAGACACGTTTAAAAACAACGATCCCATCCTGATTATAAAGCATATCCATAGTTCCTCTTGTTAAAGAAGGAAGCTGGTTTCTCAATTCACCAATTTTAGTAATATAGTCTATTAGCTCTTTTTCCGCTCTGAAACTCATCTGCCCGCGGTTATCGGGAATATCGCCACCATTCAAAGCAATCTCTGTCCCATAATACACATTTGGAATTCCTGGCGTGGTAAATAAATAAGTCAGAGCAGTTTTCCAACGGGAACCTGGGAATTGTCTTTTTTCAACAATATCGCTCGTAAATCTTGTGGTGTATTCATTATCAAAGAATGTTCCATCTAAAAAATCCGATTGATTTTTTTCAGAATTGGTCACGAGAGAACTAAAGGATTGATTTGTAGTCGCAAATGTTTTCCTTAAATTTTTACTTTGATTATAATCAAAAACACTATCGATTCCCGCACTTTTATACTTTTTCATATCAATCGAAGAACCTTCAGACGGAATTCCTTGCAGGAAGAAGTCCTTATTATCTTTTTTAACTTGCGTCGAAAAATCCTTCCAAAAGCTTAACGGAACGTGATTTACTTCTGGCAGGCTAAATCCATCTACATTTGATTTGCTAATCCACCATTTAGCCGTATCAATTAAATATTTGCTAACTTCGGGATTATCTTGGTCCAGGTCAGGCAAACCATTCACCCAGCCATTTTCAAGCAGCACCTGATTATTCCCGTCCACAATCTCCTGTTTTGGATGAAACCAATCCTTTTTGCTTGGATCATTCACCCATGGATTTGATGCAGCAACATTGTTTGTAACAAAATCCAAAACTACCTTCATTTTCCGTTGATGTGCTTCTTTTACAAGCTTTTGAAATGTTTTTAACGTCCCAAAATGCTCGTCCACTTTATAAAAATCATTTACCCAATAGCCATGGTACCCATTTTTGGTATTGTCGATGATGGGAGAAATTCGGATGGCCGTAAAGCCCATATCCTGTATGTAGTCTAATTTATCTATAATTCCTTGTATATCCCCCCCGTTATAGGCCAGCGGATCCTTAGAATTTACGTCTAAATCATTTTGGGTATCCCCGTCATTAAAACGGTCAATCACAATGGAGTAAACCGATTCGTCCTGCCATAAGCGGTTTTCTTTTTGTACCTTTGCGTGAACAGGAATAGAGGAAAATAATAATATTGAGATTAATAATAGAGTAATTCGTTTCATAAATAGTGTCCCTCCTCAAAAAAAAGCGGGGGAAAGGTCCCCCACCCCACACACTTATTTTAAACGAATACAGTCCTTATTCCAAATTTAAATCTATTATTTGCTGATTTAATTAACTATATTGATATTGTAATCCTTAAACCATGTGTGCAACTGTACGAGGTAAGCCAATAATTGAGGTCCTGTCATCAATTGGCCAAACCATGGCTCTTGAAATGATTTTCCTCCCGTCTCCACAATCTTTTCCAATTGTTCTTTACTAAAGAATTCATGCAATGCGGAGGAATTATCTTGTAAAACGGTTTGAAGTATTCGTTGAATAGCCATTGTATACTCCGGATTATGTGTTTTAGGGTATGGACTTTTTTTCCGGTAAAGCACTTCCTCAGGTAAAATACCTTCAAATGCCTTTCTAAGCAAACCTTTTTCTCTTCCCCGATACATTTTCATTTCCCAAGGGATATTCCAAACATATTCGACTACCCGATGGTCCGCAAATGGTACTCTGACTTCTAGACTTGCCCCCATACTCATTCTGTCTTTCCTGTCGAGCAAGGTGGTCATAAACCAAGTCATATTTATATAAAATAATTCCCGGCGCTTTGCTTCTTCTAAGCTTTCTCCTTCTAATTTAGGGGTCTCCGCTATCGCCTTTCGATATTGCTCCTGGCAATACTCATTCAATTGTAATCTTTTCAACCAATGAGGTTTCAATAAATTTTCCCGTTCATTCACAGACCTCATCCATGGAAAACCAGGCCGTTCCAAATCCTGTTTCCGATGGAACCATGGGTATCCTCCAAATATTTCATCAGCGCACTCTCCTGATAAGCCGACAACAAAATCCTTTTTGATTTCCTTACAAAACCAAAGCAGTGAGGAATCGATGTCTGCCATCCCAGGTAAATCTCTCACGTGTACCGCTTCGATTAAATCATGGACTAATTGTTGCTGTGAAATTATCTTGTTATGGTGCTTTGTATGAAAATTGTCTGTAATCATTTGAATGAATTTACCATCAGCATCCGGTTGAAACTCATTCGATGAAAAATATTGGTCATTCCCTTCATAGTCAATGGAATAAGTATGGAGCTTCCCTTTATTTTGATCTGTAAAACCTTTAGCAGCAATGGCAGTGATAATACTTGAATCTAAACCGCCTGATAAAAAGGTACATAAAGGAACATCGGATACCAGTTGTCTAGTAACAGCATCACTTACTAAAAAACGAACCTTTTCAGCCGTTTCCTCAGTATTATCCTTATGTTCTTCGCTTTTTACATTCCAATACCGCCAGATCTTTAATCCCTTTTTGGAAAAAGTTAATGCATGGGCCGGTCTAAGCTCTTTAATACCTTTAAACACACCTGACCCTGGGGACCTTGATGGACCCGCTCCAAAAATCTCAGCTAGCCCCTCATGGGTAATCTCCGTTTTCATTTCTGGATGGGCCAGGATTGCCTTTATTTCCGAAGCAAATAAAATCCCTTTATGATGTTCAGTGAAAAATAACGGTTTTACCCCTAATCGGTCTCGTCCAATAAAGAGTTTTTCGTTTTTACTATCCCAGATTGCAAAGGCATAGATCCCATTTAAATGATTTACACATTCTTCCGCCCATTCTATATAGGCAGTTAACAGGACTTCAGTATCAGAATGACCTTTAAAGGAATATCCTTTAGTAAGGAGAATTTTGCGGATGTCTTCAGTGTTATATAATTCCCCATTGTAACAAATGGTGTATTTTGAGCTTTCCTTTTGTTTGGACATTGGCTGTCTTCCCCCTTCAGGGTCGACAACAATTAGTCGTTTGTGTCCAAAGCCGACATGTGTTTCAGTCCAAATGTTCGTTTCATCAGGGCCTCTTTTTGCCAAGGTTTTGGTCATTTTTTCAAGTATATCGGTTTCATTTCTTACATTTTTATCAAAATTAATCCATCCAGTAATTCCACACATGTACGGATCTCCTTTCTGTATTCGAACAACTGTCCATCGAATTCATGGTTTATTGTATTCAGCCCATTATTTTTGGTTAATTGTCCATAATGAGAAATGCATAATTTGGTATACCAAATTGCATTTCAATTTTTATACTTAATTAAAAAAAATAAGCTTGTTATAAAATTTCAGGAAGATGTCTAAAAAGGAAGATGAAAGCATCTCGTGCGGAGGTTAAAAATGAATCGACAACAAAGATTGAATCTATATGATATTCAACAAAGAGCCTATACCGAAGGGACCGTCGAACAAATAAATGATCAATGGATTTTTTTTGATGAGGAGACAGAAGAAGCTGCCATGCTGGAGGATTATCTGCAGCAGGAAATTGAAGTTTTCCGTTTGAATCGTTGGAAAAAAGGAATATTGTATGAATCAGGAAAAATTCGGATTGGGAAAGAATCGACGATGCTTCGTGATCATGATTTGGTTAGAATTAGAAAACATCTAGTCTACTCGCTTGAAAGACTGTTGGACGGAATAAATGATGACGCCTTTTTCCAATTTGTGACTACATTAAATTCTTTAAATTTTTCCATTTACGATTGTATTTATTGCTACAACCATCTCTCCTTCTTATCAGATGAACACCGAAAAGATGGCGTAAATTTTATAGTTTTCGACAATCAAGAGCTAATTTGCAATGTTCAACATCATTTTTGCTATTACGAAAAGGTCAATGACCGCTTTGAATTCACCTTAAATACGGGCAAACGTCTAATAATTGAAAAAATGATTTCATAAGAAAAAGGTGTGGGAATCCACACCTTTTTCTTATCTATTAAGGATGTAAAAACGACATTGGCAATCGCACAAAACCTAAATATAAAACAAGCAGCCAAGCAACCACAAATTGAATCCAAAATACAGAAGTATTTCTATTATTAACAACCCGGCTAAGAATCATTTCAAATAAGCCAATAATCCATAGTCCCACAATTGCTTTTAAAATGTACCAAACATCAATTCTGTAAACCATAAACAGAAGACCCACGCCTGACGCTATAATAAGCAGGTATAGGACACGTAAAATCATTTGTAAAATCTTTACACCTTTTGCTTTTCCACTCTTATGTAAAGACAGAGCCACGAAAAATAATATTAGAGCTAAAACCCATGCAGTAATATGGCCGTGTATCAATTAAAATGCCTCCTCAAATGTATGTAGTTTCCTTTAATTCGAAACTATCATAACATATGAAGCTAAAAAAGACGAAAAAAGACATTCAAAAATACATATTTATTATGGAATTGTTACTAATTCATTGCTTAAATCTTTTTTGGATATTTTGTGATGGTAATCATCGGTCCGTTTGATGCTAGTGGTGGAATGATGGCGATAATACGTGCATCAACCGACGGCCTGATATCGACGACCGGTGAATTTTCGTCAATTCTTCTTCCGAAAGTAGAGATTATTTTTTTAATAATACTTATTAAATGTTCATTATCATTGAATTGAATTGATGTTAAAAGTATTTTACCTTTCTGTTCACAATACACTTCGTTTGGACCATTCACCAAAATTTCGGAAACATCCTTATCCAAAATGAGTGGATAAATAGGCCCAAACACATGAAAAGGCGTGATCATTTTAAGTTTTGGTGTTAATGATAGATTTTCACGGGAAGAAATCTCTTTTTTCATTCCCCCGCCTGTTTGATTACCACTTTCTTGAATGCTCTGTAATAGTCCCATTCAGTCGTCCTCCTCTTTCGGTAACTGGCTGGCATAGTACATTGGTACCGAAGCCCCTTTAGCTTTGCGTCACTGATTTTCACCAGTTTTGCCTTTATCGAGAATCAGTACTTTTATCCTTGACTGAACTCTTTAATCCTATCATAGGATGTTTTACTCCTATCGAAAATCCTACTATTTTATCATTTTAATCTTTAAACAATAGTTCATTGGACCTATTTCTGTCTGCACCTGTTCATTTTTCTGCCCTTAACTTTATTTGGGCGAATGAATCACATTAAAAGCGCCCAATCATAGAATGTAAAAGATAAACATGAAAAAGGGTGTTGAATATGCCAGCAATTGTTGGAGTTGCACAGGTGATAACGCTTGGAAGCAGTTCTGTTTTCCATATTGGCGACGTCTATAAGATAATGCCACTCTCGACAGCCAAAACCTTTTCCGGAGCAGGATCTTTTAATACCGGAGAAAGTTTACATCTTAATAACAACGTAAGTTCGACTAACACGGCTGATTCTGATGTATACGATCAAGGAATTGCACTCAATGCTTAATGAATGGGTGGTCTACAATGAATTATTATATACAGCAGTCCATTCACATTAATTTTATAAAAATTAGCGGTATAACAAATTCCTCTGTCTTCCAAATTGGCAGTGCAGGAATAATTAAACCAGTTGCACATCTTTATAATACTGGTGGTTTTACAGGGCCTGCACCCACTGCAAAAAAAGTTGGACAGCTGCCACCAACCTCAGTGAGTGCACCAGCTGTCCCCTTACAGGCGCCGGTACGGATGACTGAAAAATAGTGAGGTGATTGAATGTATCAAGATTTTTACAAATACCTTCAATGGTTCCAGATGACTCTCCAAGCGCAAGAGCAAAGAATTGCTGCATTGGAGTCCGTCATCCAAAAAATGAGGGAAGAGATGAAACAATTAAGCGAAAAGAGGGCCATACACGTCGACAAAATTGAATACAAATTTGATCAATTGAAGGTTGAGACTCTTGAAGGAACGTTAAATATTGGCTTAAATCCATCAGATATGTCAGCAATCGAAGACTTTGCGGTACAAAATCAATCACTTACCACTCCTATTGCTCCAAAAGACCAAATGCAACGATCAATGAAAATAGAAGAGGCAATCTATAGATTTCTAGAAACTGATTTACCACTATTGGTCGAAAGTACCGAAAGGGAATTAGGTGTTCAACCAAATGAATCTTATTTATCGTTTATAAAACAAGACATTATCAAACAGCTCCCTAACAGGGTGGAATACCATCTAAATTCCAACAAAGCAAGAAACACTGCTTCTGAAAATGAAAATTTAGAGGAGTTCATTATTGAATCGTTAAAACAGGAAATACAAAATGGCGTCTATTTATTTTTTAAGAATCTGCCGGACAATGTGAAAGGAATGAATCAAAATGAACTTTGAGGTCTATAACAGAGAGCTTTGTGTAGGAAATATCCGAATCATCGGGGTCGCGAGTTCCTCCTTAGTCCTCGTGGGCGATACAGAAACAATCCAGCTTGCGTCCACATTTGATACCCCAGCGGAATCGTTAATCATTGGACCGTTTGTTCCGTTATCACCGGAAGGGAGATAATTATGTTTGAAAGGACTTCTTGTGTTGACAAAATAAACGTTGAGATTTTTTCTTTCGCCTCCATTTTTCAATTGGGCGATTCCTGTATTGTGAATGGATTATCCCGAGCTTTAGCTGTCCAAAGGGAAGCAGAAATTTTTTATGGAAATGAGGGAAATCTCTCCCCCTATCGCGTTTTTTCTGAACCCATACCTCTTCCACTCATAAATGAACCAATTTCTTTCTTAACTCACAATCAATGCCCATTAATCAAAGTAAACAATATTGACATTATCGGTGTCTCTTCATCCTCTCTTTTACATGTTGGAAACAGTAAACATGTTTCCATGGAAGCGCGAGTTAAGCATATTAGACAGCTTCTCCCAGTTCCTAGGACTGATGAGGGTATCGAGAACAAGAAGGAAGAACAGGGACAACGATGAAAGCATAGGCTGTCAGTAGAATGAAACCATACAATTAACGCAAAGGATGTTTTCCATGCCAGCAATTATTGGTCCAGTACAAATTGTTAATGTAGGCGGGGGAATAGTGCAATTCGGCGATACCGTTTATATATCTCCAAAAAGCGCCTCCAAAACGGCTGCTGGTTCAGGAGCATTTAATACTGGAGGATTAATTGTAACTAATAACGGGCTTAACGGTACCAACGTACTTGATACTAATTTAATTGACCAGCCTATAGCAGGAAATAATTAAAAATGACATAAACCAAAGTGTTGGTTTATGTCATTTTTTTATTTTTTCTCATCAATGTTCAAAACATGAGCCCCATCAAAGAAAAATAAATACCTTTCGGAAACTTCTTTTTTCCAAATTTGCTCAATGGCTTTTGTATAAAGGTTAATTTGCAGCCTGTATCTGTCTTCAAGTATGGGTCTAGCCTGTTCAAAGCCGCCCTTATACCTGTCTGTTATGCCATCGGATTTATAATCAATAAGGATAAGTCCCTTCTCATCCTCTAAGATACAGTCGATAATCCCTTGGACAAAGACAGATTCATCCTCGTCCTTCCAATTGGGGTAAACATCTTGTGCAGCCAATGAAAGGGTAAATGGAATTTCTCGGAAGATTGCCTTAGCATGAAAATATTTCTGCCCCAATTCTGTTTGAAAAAATTGCACAATTAACCCTAAGTCAATGATTTCGGCTTGCTCCACCGTTAATAATTCATTGTGAACCATCGTGGTTAACTGTTTTTGAATGGATTCGATTGTAACTTGCTCAGACAAATCCACATGCTGCATCACCATATGCATGGCAGTACCACGCTCAGCAGGGCTTAATGATTTTTCCTGCATAAATTTTGGCCTTTTTAAAATCGGCTTTTTAATCCTGTGAACAAGATCGGTCCCGCTTTGCTCGTCAGCTATTTCCCGCTGGCGTTTCATTTCGGAAACAGATTGCTTAGAGCGAAAGCGTGCAGCATTTTGGTGTGAATATTGCCAGTCAAGTCTTGATTTAATTTCTGCAGAAAATTTAGACGTTACTGGAACACCTTTCAAACTTTGAACCAATTCCATGTATTGATCCTCTTCAATGTCTAAAGTTACTTCCTGTTCTTTAATTTCCTCAGCACGCATGATTGTAATTTTCCATGAGGATGGATGATGTGCAATTTCTTCAGGGGCAAGCGGAATCGTCTCCCCTGGAGCACTTAAAACCTTACTGTCTTGATGGCGGATAAGGGCCGGCCCAATCCAGTCAATATAGCTAGTGCTGCTTGCCCGCTCATAGTCTTTTAACAGCCATTCCTGATTAGAGGATACATCTTTCCATTGATTAATCTTTTTAATCGCGTCTTTTAAAGTGGCCGACAAATAAAGCTTCTCCTTCGCTCTAGTCATGGCCACATATAAAACGCGCATTTCTTCTGCAAGCATTTCCATTTTCTTTTTACGCTTAAATGCAATTTGTGGAAGGGAAGGATAGGTGATTCGTTTCATCGCGTTAACATACTTGGTGGCGAATCCGAATTCCTTATCGAGCATATAGGGTTTACGTATATCAGTCATATTAAAGTTTCTAGCCATTCCAGCCATAAATACCACTGGAAATTCTAACCCTTTACTGCTATGAATCGTCATGATCCGAACGACATCCTCCTGCTCACCAAGCGCTCTAGCTGCCCCAAGGTCGTCCCCTCTTTCCATCATTCGCTCCACAAAACGTAGAAAACGAAACAATCCACGAAAGGAGGTTTGTTCATAACCCCGTGCCCTATCATAAAGGGCTCGTAAATTCGCCTGTCTTTGTTTTCCGCCTGGGAGCCCACCGACAAAATCATAAAACTGTGTGTCCCTGAAAAGCTGCAAAATAAGCTCTGAAAGTGAGCCTTGGCGTGCTAAACTCCGCCAATCTTTTAATGAGTCGTAAAAACGGCGTACTTTTTCATAAAAAGCGCCAGTGCTTTCTACAGACTTGCTCCTGCAAAAAGCAGTAACAGCATCCCAAAAGGACCCTCTTTTCTGATGAATGCGAATCTTTGATAACTCTTCTTCATTTAAACCTACGATTGGCGAACGTAATACCGATGCTAATGGAATGTCCTGGTATGGATTATCAATAACCCGGAGCAGCGATAGCATAATCGCCACTTCGGTCGCTTCAAAATAGCCTGTTGATAAATTGGCGTAGATAGGAATACCCTGCTGTTTGAACTCTTCCATAATTTGCGGCGCCCACGTCATGGATCTAAGGAGTATGACAACATCCCGATACATGATTGGCCGTTCTGATTTTGTCTTTGTATTATAAACAGGAGCACCGCTGCTTACTAATTCTTTAATTTTTGAGGCTATTACTCTTGCTTCTAACTGCGACTGTTCAAGATCAGCCTGATCAAATTCAACCGTTTCAGCTTCAGGATTAGCTTCAGAGAGGTTGTCTGACTGTGGCTCCGTCGTTTCTGCTGATTGGTCTATAATGATAACTTCTACTGGAAAGGGTGTATCCTCCGGATAAGGAGCACCGTTTTTCAATTCTGCCGCCTCATCATATTCAATTTCCCCGACTTTCACACCCATAATTTGCTTAAATAAATAATTGGTGGCATCGAGGACTTCTTTTCGGCTCCGGAAATTCTGAGCTAAATCTATTCTAAGTCCTGATAAGTCTCCATCCAGACGGAAGCGATTATATTTCCCTAAAAAAAGATTCGGTTCTGCCAAGCGGAAACGGTAGATCGATTGTTTTACATCGCCCACCATGAATAGGTTTCCATTGGCCTCGTCGGGTTTTGATACCAGTTTTAATATCGTTTCCTGTACCATATTTGTGTCTTGGTACTCATCGCAATAAACCTCTTTAAAGTGGCTTCGGTAATCTAGGGCTGCTTCAGATGGGAGAAATTTTCCTCCAGCCGAAATGTTTCCAGTCAAAATTTCAAGGCAATAATGCTCCAAATCCGCATAATCGACAAGCCCCTTCTCTCTTTTCGCTTTTTCAAACCTTAAGGAAAATTCTTTAACGAGATGGACAAGTGTTTCAACGATAGGGCTCATTTCCTCCATATCACGCAAAAAACTTTCTGGTTTTCGGGAAAATAGCTCTTCTTTAAGGTCCTGAATTTTTTTCTTCGCTTTTTCACGAAGCTTTTGGGCTTTTTCTGTCAGTTCTTCATCATACTCGCCCTTTTTCAACCTTTTGGCAGTTGAAAATGACCAGGCTTGCATGGCCTGATACAACGTCGCCCATGAATCCTTTTTGGCTAAAATAAGGGTATCAATGACATTTAGATCAGCTAAAAAATTTTCTGCTCGAGTGGAAGGACCCCCTGGAAGCTTTGTCATTTCCAAGCCCTTTTGGATCATTTCTTTTGCTGCTTCCAATTGTAATTCAATATCAAAAAGAAGTGCTTGGATAAATGGCAGCTCCTCTATATTGGTTACCTCACCCACATCATACATGGACACAACCCCATGTAAATATTCCTCAGGAAGAGGATTGGACTTGGCAAAGTCATAAATCGACCGGACAATGTCCATTAAGGCAATATCACTCCGATCACTTGTGAAAGAATCAACCAAATTAAAAAAGGTTTCATTTTCTTTTTTCCCATATTCCTCTTCAAACAACTCATCCATTACTTCATCTCTAAGTAATTGCGCTTCCGTTTCATCAGCTATTCTAAATCCCGGATCGATATCGATTAAATAATAATATTTTCGGATCACTTCCATGCAAAAAGAATGCAGCGTTGAAATGGAGGCTTTATTCAATAAGCTGAGCTGTTTTCTTAAATGACGGGAACCAGGATCGGCATCGATTGCCCTTTCCAATGCTTCGCCAATCCGGTGGCGCATTTCCGCTGCCGAGGCATTTGTAAAAGTCACCACTAATAATTCATCAACATCAATTGGGTTATCTTCAGAAAGAATTTTGCGGATGATTCTCTCGACTAGAACAGCCGTTTTTCCTGACCCTGCTGCTGCAGCAACAAGAATATCCTTATCCCTTGCCATAATCGCTTTCCACTGATCGTCTGTCCAAGTAACCCCCTCTGGCTTTGGGGGAATAACAAAATGCTTACTCATGATCTTGTACCTCATTTCTGATTAACTCCAAAACCTCTTCCTTCGAATGAGGAGTAAGAATCCGGTATCGATTATTTTCAATGGATTCATCAAATTGGCATACTGATTTATAGGAACAAAAGGTACAAGGTGTTTTATCCTTCAGTTTAAATGGGGCAATGCCAATCTCGCCATCGACAATCGCATTTCCTGTTTTTTGATACAATTGACGGACAAAAGACTTTAGATTATCAAATTCATCTAAACTCGCGACCTTTGATTTTTTCGTCATATTGCCGTCCTTTTTAATACCTGCCGCAATAATTTGCGAATCACCGGATTCAAGGGTTTGGTCCATCAAGCGGATGACATTTTGATCACTTAACATTAAACCATTCATTTTAAATTTTTTCATGATTTGATTTTCAATTTCATCGATTGTCAGCATTTTTGTCGAATTAATAAATGGATTATGGACATGAAAGTATAGGACGCCTGCAGGGCTCGCTTTCATTTCTACCAACTCTTTGGAGTGTGTCATCACAATATCAAGGTAAGTTAACATTTGCAGTGCGAGTCCATAATACACTTCTGTTAAATTAACATCCTTTTCACTAGATTTATAATCAATCACTCGTAAAAAGACATTGTCAGCATCCCCTTTTGCTTGGTCAACCCGGTCAATCCTTCCTGCCAACTCCATTTTCTTGCCATTTTTCAACGTAAAGGATAATGGGGGAAGCTTGCCATTTGGACCGAAGGCTAATTCCAAACCGATGGGCGAGAAGCCGCTCACTTTTGCATGCTCGCTTAAAACAAGGGAAGCACGAGTAATAATTTGCTCCAATTTTCGTTTGATATAATGATGACGCTCCGAGCTAAGCAAGATTTCATTTTGGAGTTTAGGTGCCAATGTCTTTACTGCCTCTTTGGAAAGATCCTCACACTGCTGCTTTGTAAGTTGAGCCCAAGTAAGGTTTTGGTCATTGACAATATCCGCAATCTGCTTTAATGCAGCATGAAATAGTTCACCAATATCTGGAGCCTCTAAACGGAATACCTGCCGTTCACGCAGTTTTAGTCCATGCTGAGCAAAATGAGAAAATGCACAGCCGTTGTATAGTTCCATTCTCGAAACACTGGCTTGAATGGCTTCACCATACAGTTCATCTGCTACTTCTTTCGAAAGCTTCACTGTCTGATTGGAATAAAAAAGACTTGAGAATACTTTTACAGCCTGTCCCTTCCATATGCTTTCCATATAATAATTATAAACATCCCACCATAAATCAGAAATCGGATAATGACGCTTTTTTATTTGAAGCTGAGAATTTAAATACGACAAGGTTGTCGTAAAATTAGTGACAAATTGTAACTGTTCTTCCTCCGTTAACTCAGCAGGGTCTGTGACATACAAATCTTCACGAACGTTTGGAAATATATCTTTAATTCTCTTAATGTAAGAAGATGCAATTAATGCTTTTCCATCATCATTTGCTAAAGGATAACTAATGTAAAGGAGTTCAGAAGGTGCTGTAAAACCTTTATAGGCTAGGAAGTTCTCATCGAGCAAGCGTGTACGACTGCTCGGCGCTACCTTTATACCTGCTGTTAACAGCAATTCTCTGTCTTCGTCTGCTAGAATCCCGTCATCGGAAATCTTTGCCGGCAATACGCCCTCATTGACGCCCACTATAAATACGACTTTGATTGCAGTCAGCCTTGATTTTTCCAAATCTCCAATAAGGACCTGGTCGAGTGCAGGTGGAATAAGAGAAAAATGCAAGGATTCAAAGCCCGCCTCTAAAATTGATGCAAATGCTTTTAAGGAAATAGATTCTTCTCCCAATATTTCAACATATTGATCAAGTAAATCTATAACCGAATTCCATACCTGTTCATGTTCTCTTGCCCTCACTAAATTCCCTTGTTCTTCAGCAGCTATTTTCCAGTTTTCTAATTTCGCTGGAATATCTAATTCTTCTAAAAATAAATAGACGGCTTCGCAAAGCTTTCTACCTGTATCTGCTTTTTTCAAGCGCCGTGAAAGACGAAGCATCGGGGCTGTTACCATGAGTTTTAACTCATTTATTTCCAGTTCCAACTCTTTTTCTGCATCAGTTTGCACAATTGTTTGTAACTCTAACCCTCTAATTCGTCGGTAAATCCACCGGTCCTTTTTCGTCCACTTACTGCCATTTATACCGTAAGCTAGAACATAATTTTCTAATTTATCCAGCTTCTCACGCATTTTCGCGGGATTATCCTGCAATGGGTAAATTAATTCGGTTTTTATCGCCCTGAAAATGGATTCATAGCGCCAATGAGAATTAATTACTTCAAGGCTTGAGCGAATTAGTTCAATTAGGGGATGGTTTAGCATCGTCCTTTTTTGGTCGATAAAATATGGGATTTGATAATCAGTGAAAACGGGCTCTACCGTTTCATGGTAATCTGCCCCATTTCTTATCAAGATTGCGATATCCCGGAAACGGTATCCCTTAGTTCGAACTAATTGGCGGATTTCCCTTGCAATCCCTTCGGTTTCCGCTCTTCGATTTACTGCCTGGCAAATGGTAATATCTGTTTCGCCATGAAAAATATCTGCCGGACGAATATCAAATTTTTCTTCTAAATGAGCTAACGACTTTCCTGGCCATTTTTTTTGTTCTTTTAGCATCAATGGCCGTTCGATTTCGATTCCCTCTGCTTTTGCTAATTCATAAACGGAAAAACAAACTTCGCCTGATAAACGAAACAAATCCAGCTCGTCCGGAATAGAATCATAAAATAGTCGATCAGATGTCATGGCGATTGAAACACGTTTACAACGCTTCATCAATTCCTTTATCACCTGGAATTCCTGCGGCGAAAAACTATAAAAGCCATCTATATAGATTTCAGCATCGTTTAAATAATCGGAGACCGCTATTTTCTCGGCAAGGAGTCGAAAATAATCTTCAGAGTCAATGTATTTACCAAATACTTCCTCTTCAAATTTTTGATAGATAATTTCTAAATCATATAACTTATCCTGCAAAGCTTTGGATGACCCTTTAAACTGATTGGAGCCTAGGATGAGGTCTTCGGGCCGAATACAATAGCGTTTAAACTCTGTAATCATTTGTTCTAATTGCTGGACAAAACCATTCTTATCTGCAGCCCGCTGGAACAATTTTAATTGTTCCTTTTGGTCGTCGATAATTTTACGGATCAGCATATTCATCCCAACACTACTTAGATGCACCCGGCTAATCCCGCCAGTTTCCTGTAGAACACGCCACGCTAATCGAGAAAAACTATATACCTGGGCACGAATCATCCCACCAATCTGTGGATTCGTTGCCAAACGGTATTCAGATGAAAAAGTCATCTGTTCGGGGACAATGTATATAATCGGACTACCTTTGGGGTTTTCCAATAACTGATAGTTTATTTCGTCAAGTAGCATCGTTGTTTTTCCGCTTCCTGACCGGCCAATTACCATTCTTAATGACATGCGAGAACCATCCTTTCCTTTTGCTCTCGAAAACTTTGTATCTTTCATTCTACCACAAAATGAGTACAAACGTTTGGATGACAAAAGACAGATTTACTCCAAAAATGGCAAAAAAAAAACACGATTAAAATCGTGTCCTACTTATTTTTAAAAATGCACGTCCATTTCGTTTAATGGCCAATAGCGTAAGTCTACTTTGCCGACAACTTGGTTTGCAGAAATAAAACCAAAATGACGACCGTCCCAGCTGCCTAGTCGATTATCACCAAGGACAAATAATTTCCCATTGGGTACGGTTTCCGCACCGGTAATTTCTTTCAAACTGAAATCCCCAGTTATTTTAACACCTGGTGACTTTTGTTTATAAATATTTAAAAATGGCTCTTCAAACTTATGACCGTTAACGTAAAGCGTATCATTACGATATTCAATTTTATCTCCTGGCAATCCGATAATTCGTTTCACGAAATCTTCTTTCTCATTGAAGTGAAAAACAATAACATCAAATCGATGTAATTCCCCAACCTGATACCCAAGTTTATTCACGACCAGCTTATTGCCATCCTGAAGGGTTGGCATCATTGATTCTCCTTCTACTACATAATTCGAAAAGAAAAATGTTCGAATAAAAGCAAAAATGATGATTCCAATGGCAAATGCCTTCACCCATTCCATTCCTTCTTGTTTCCATTCAATCTTCACCGACACTCCTCCTCCGTTTCTCCTGTTCTTTCATTCTATCTATTTCTCCAGTATGGGCATTTTCTAATGGTTTATTCAATCTTACTTCGATTCTTTTACCAACATACCATAGGATGAAAATAACTATTAATACAATAGCCGTTCGATACGGCTGTGTAACCAAAGAATGAATGTCATAACCGACAAAGCTAAGTGTAAAAATCATCACCAGTTTTCCTATGCACACTGCCAGCATGTATTGGGCAAAACTGATTTTCGAAAGTCCGGCGACAATGTTTACGACCGCAGAAGGTGTAAAAGGGAAACAAAGTAATACGAAGAGAGGACCAAAACCGTGCCTATCTACCCAGTCCATCAATTTCCGCACCTTTGGGTGATTAGGCAAAAAGGCTAAAAGCTTTCTTTGTCCATATCTTCGTATTAGTAAAAATACCAAGAGCGCTCCAATGCAAGCCCCAAGCCAAGAAAATAAAAAACCGAACCAAAGTCCAAAGGCACTGGCATTGGCCATTACAAACAAAAATAAAGGGAGAAATGGCAAAAAGGCTTCAAGTACTATAAGTAATATGCCAGGTAAAGGGCCTAGTGCTCGATATTCCTGGATGAGATTCATCATATTTTCAAGGGTAAACCATGCTCTAATCGTTTCAAAATCCATCCGCCTTCTCCTTCTATCATCATTCCTTTATTTTAGACCATGTCCAAGGGATTATTTTGTAATAAATTGGTGAAGAGCTTCTTTATTTTTTTTCGGTATCATTATCTAAAACCGCTCCTTCTCCTTCTATCCGCGGTTCAGTAAAGCTATTTTCGACAGGAATCCGAAGCGTTTCAATATTTCCTCTTTTATCGGAAAAGAAATCTTTTCCCATAAAAATCATGTCTGATGTTTTCATATTTCTTTTTTTAATGTTTATCTGACCTCACTGTTATCACCTATCTCGTCCATGTATTTTCTCTTCATCACTTTCATTGACTGTATTTTCTTTTTCAAAGTTTCTTCTTTAATTCATTTTCCCCTATCAGATATCCTTCTATTAATAAAAACTTTCTCATGAAAACTTAAAAATTTGCAATAAAAAAGCTCGCTTATAAGCGAGTTTTTCAAAAAAGAATGCAGTATTGCTTTTAGTATTTCTTTTATGTAAAATTAAATAAGAACATTTGTTCGTTAAAGATTGAAAGGTGTGGTTACAAATGACTAGGATTCCAGAGAGTGACCGCGACATCATGGAAAAAGCCATCTATTTACCAATGGTTTTAATCATCTTAAACCGAGACTTAGCTGTCGTGGAAAAAAGCCCATTTAAATTGAAAAAGCCTTATTTAGAATTAATTGAAGAGACAATGAAGGATATCCAGAGGGAACTCGCAGAGGTGAAACAATATATGAAAAAGAATAAACTTCAGGTCATTGAGACTAATCGGGACGATGCCTTTACAATGTTTATGTTTATTTATAAGGGATATGAAGAAAACCATAATTACTTTAATCCAAGGATTCGCAATAAGGTTCAAGAATTAATGGAATTCTATTTATTAAAGAGGCACCTGTCCCATTAGAAGTTAACATTGGCAGTCTTACTCCTCATCCTTTAAACATTCACCAGCATATTCGTAAGGACTTTCTGAGGCTTTTAAATTCTTGGGACCTTGGGTTAAGTAAAATAACTTTCTTCCCTTAATTTCAATTCTTTGTAAAAGAGTTGTTTTTAAGAAGGCGGTTCTTAACATTTGCGTTTCTATTGTAGAGTAGGATACTGGAAAAAGATATGATTGGTTATTATGAAAAGTAATCAGCGATTGGTTTGCCCCTGATCGACGGTGTTTCTTAAAATGCTCTTGTGAGATCCAAATACATTCAGGGCTGCTCGGTGAGGTAGTAGGGAAAAAGAAAATGTGATTGGTTGGCTCAATGACAATTGGATTTTTTCGATTATAACCAGTTAATTGCCGTGTTCCTCTTTTTCTGCTTTCATAATCGACTCCAAAATAATCACAACTATTTTTTATTATATCCAATGGTTTAAACGGAGCAAGAAAATGGTCTTCGACTTCAAAAACTTGGGAATAAACTTTACTTCCATAAATCACTGGCCTTAGAAACATCGTACTTGCATTTATTTCATAATCTTCAATCTGATGTTCTTTCAATCCATTCAACTCCTTTTTATACTCCTAATTCCAACATATCTTACCACTGTTATTTTCTTTATTCCTCAACTTTTCCGAATTGTTATTAAATATTCACAATTCACGTGTCAAGTGAAAATTTTTCTGAAAATTAAAATAATTTTATGATATTATTCAGAAATCACCATATAATAAAAAAAAGCATCAGAGGTGATTTTCATGAGTGAAAAATCATACACGGAATTAATGAAACTTGGTGCCATGAAACGGAATCGGAAGGAAAATTTCGTCCAGGATCTATACATCGATATGCTCTTATCAGAAATCCAGCTCACAGTTGAAAAGGAAAAATTATTACGGAAAATCGACTTGGCCATTGATCATCGCGACAAAAAATCGTTTATCCATTTATCCGGTCAGCTTAAAGAAATTAATAAACGATTTGGAACCTAATTATTAAGTAAAAAAAGTGCCAGCCTATCATTTATTATGAGAAGCTGGCACTTTTTTGATTTTTTAACAATTAAGAAGTCCGTACAAATATGGAAATACCAAAATCTCCAAATCTTTCTTGGAATTCTCTCGTAAAGCCATTTCTTAAAAGGCATCTTTGCGCACGAGAGAAACGATCATTTTGTTCTAAACGATCAGCACATGGATTTGCACTGCCGATAACTGCTGCTTGTACAATTCTGCGAGGAGCATTTCGGTCATCTGAATTTCTTCTCCAAATAATGACCACAATGTCTGGTTGATTATTCAAAATAGCACATCCCTTCATTCAGTTTATATATTAGATGAAAGAAGGTTAGTGCTTGTCTAGTAAAAATATCTATTTAAACGCCTAATTTAAAACAAATAGGCTGAGTGACGAAGATATTTGTCATCAGCCTAAATATACGCTACTTCTGTTGAAACTTTATTTCATATTCTTCAAGCATTGAAATCCGGTCAAGCATTGAAGGATGGGTATACCTAAAAATTTTCACCAAAAACGGCGGCTTCACTTGACTTAAACCAGAGCGGGTCAATTCCTGAAAAGAGGTAATAGCTGCTTCTGGATTTTTAGTCATTTCAATCGCGTATTTGTCCGCCCTTGTTTCCTCATAACGCGAAGCAAGATTAGTTAGTGGGCTTGCAGCAAACAACAGCACCGAAATGATCAAAAAGAATAATGGTAGTGACCTTAAATCTCGAACATCTGAAATTTTCAATTCCTTTCCCCAGCGCCTTACAACAAAGTGCATTAACCTATTAGTCAAATACAATCCCAGTAGTGATAGTAAAAGGTAACCGGCAATCCCCCAGTAAATATGCTTTTCAACATAATGACACATTTCATGAGCCATGATAAATAATATTTGGTCATCCGTAAGTTTATTTAGGGTAGTATCCCAAAGGACAATCCGGGCATTAGAACCAATCCCAGTGACATAAGCATTTAAAGAGTTGGTTTTATCCGCCATATTCACTTCAAAAACATGTTGTGCTGGGATCTGGGCCTTATTAGCAAGGTCCAATATTTTCGTTTCCAATTCTTTATTTTTTAACGGATAAAAATCATTGTAAAGTGGGTCAATGACCACTGGTTGCAGAAACATCATAAATAATGTAAACGGGATAGATAAAAGCCAACCATAAAGCCACCAGCGTTTTTTGCTTTTTTTCATCAACCAGTATAGCACTGGCACAATTATTAACCATGTCCCGTAATTAAGCCAAAAATCAATTAACTCATCCTTCATCCAAGATGGAAAAGTTTGCGTAGAAATATGATAGGTTTTGGATAAAGCATAACTAATATAGTTCAATGGTAAAGTCGCAACAAAGGCAAAAAAAGATAACCATATTAGATAAATTGCCGTTTGCAGTATTTTGTACTTTGCCGAGCTTTCTGCCCATCGCTTGAAGGCTCTAGAAAAGCCGAATAATAATATCAGAAAATAAAATAACCATTCAAACGGTGTTGACAAGAAAAATAATAAATTTCTTATTTTCGAATACTCTTCGCTCAGCATAAGCTCCCTGCCATTTAAAAAAGTAGCTGGATCGGCTTTAGTTCCTTGATATTCAAATGGCAGTTTCGGCTCGGCAAAATGGAATAAATACCAATAAAAAAACAACCCATATAAGACATAGGCCAAAACCGCATAGAACCCCATTTTTCTGACCATGTGTTTGTCCTCCTTTGTGTACAACCTCTCTATACATAGTTTAGTAAAAAAACGTTGATTTAGAACTGGGCATTAAAAAAAGCCAGCTAATAACTGACTTACAAAAGATAAGAATATAGGGCAAGAACTACTATAGAGCCAAGAACGACAACAATAACATTAGCACCTAAAAATGCAGCGACGAACGCGGCTGCAGCTCCAAGTACTCCATACCAAATATCATCTTTTTGAATGAAAATAATCGCAGGAAAAATTAATGCACCAAGTGTTGCGTACGGGACGTTTTTTAATACCCCTTGAAAAAACGACGGAAGTTCTTTCCCTTTAAAGAGAACAAAAGGCAGCATGCGGGGAATATAGGTGACCAAGCCCATTCCAATAATCATCCAAATGATATCACTCCTCATGTCCAGCACCTCTAAATTTAGTTTTGATTACTTCTGCTGTTTCAATAATAACGGCGGACAATAGGGTTGCTGTCACAATGGCCCACCCTTGTGCCATGATATGGCCAATAGTAAAGATGGAATTAAAAATGGCTCCAAGTGCCGCGAGGAAAATAACTTTAACGTTATTTTTCATCGATGGAACTAACAGTCCAATAAACATCGCATATAAAGCGACAGCCATACTTTCTTGTAAGGTTTGCGGCAGGTTTGCTCCAATCAAATGACCCACACCTGAAAAAACCACCCAGCTGGAATAGGATACCGAAATAACCCCAAACAGGTATCCTGTTGAAACAGTTCCCTCTTTTGTAGCAACAACAGAAAAGGTTTCATCTGTTATACCGAAAGAATAGATAAGCTTGTTAATTATATGGTCATCTTCACATTTTCCATTTAAGGATGTACTCATAAGAAAATGACGAATATTTACGATGAAAGTTGTTAAGATAATCTCAAAAATCCCTGTTCCGTAGGCGATTAAGCTTAATGATATATATTGCGATGCACCGGCAAACACAATCAGGCTCATTAAAACTGTCTCATAAATCGATAGCCCCGATGTTTTTGCAAGGAGACCAAAAGTCAGAGCAATCGGAAAATAGCCAATTCCGATGCTAATTCCAGCCTGCAGCCCTTTTTTAAATTCTGATGATTCTTTTCCCAATGCTAAATCCTCCAACTTTATTCCCCCCTTGTCCAATCATTCAAAAATAAATTTTAGCAAATTTTTAGAAATTAATAAATAAAAAAACACGGCAGAAGCCATGTTTATTTGCCTTTATATACAGGTTTTCTTTTTTCAGCAAATGCCTGCAGTGCTTCTAGCCGATCTTCTGTAGGAAGTGTCACTTCATATGCCTTCCGTTCAATTTGAAGGCCCGTACTTAAATCGGTATTCATGCCATTTTTTATCGCAAATTTTGCTTGCTGTAAGGCAACAGGCCCATTAGCAAGCATCCCTGAACAGAGAGTGATACACTCAAGCAACAAGTCCTTGCGGTCGACAACCTTTGTTAACATTCCATATGTATAAGCCTCATCCGCAGTTAATCGTCGAGCAGTTAAAATAAGCTCCAGCGCCTTTGCTTGGCCGATTAACCGTGGAAGACGCTGTGTTCCACCCGCACCTGGGATAATCGCAAGACTCGTCTCGGTTAGACCCATTAACGCTTCCTTAGCTGCAAAACGGAAATCACAGGCTAAAGCAAGCTCCATTCCGCCGCCAAAAGCAAAACCGTTAATCGCAGCAATAGTCGGCTGAGGCAGTTGATCGATGGCATTAAACACTTCATTTATTTTGTAGAGATTTCGCTTCACCTGTTCATCGGTAAGGTTTTTTCGCTCCCTTAAATCAGCCCCCACGCTAAATGACTTTTCCCCAGCACCAATAAAAATAACAGCCCGAATTTCTGGATGTACACGAATTTCTTCGACTTTGGTTTGCAGTTCAAGCAATGTTTCATAATTAAAAGCATTTAGTGATTCTGCCCGATTAATCGTAACAACAGCAACGTGGTTCTCTACCCCTACTAATATTTGCTCCATTATTTCCACCCCTTCTTCATCCTCTTTAACAATTCGAAAAAGGCAAGCTAAAAGCCTGCCTTCTTATTAAAAAAATATATTATTTAGCCGCCATTTCCGTTAATTGAGTTTTAAGGGCTCGTCTTAGAATTTTTCCAGTTGTATTCTTTGGAAGTTCTTCTAAAAATTCTATTGATGAAGGTACTTTATATTTAGCTAGATGGTCATTACAGTATTCCAGTAATTGTTCTGCTGTAAGTTCTGAATTCTTACTGACAACAAAGGCTTTTACTGTCTCACCACGATTTGGATCTGGAACGCCAATAACTGCCACTTCTACCACATCATTATGATTGTAAATTACTTCTTCCACCTCACGTGGATAAACATTATAACCACCCACGATAATTAAATCCTTTTTCCGATCGACAATATAAAAATATCCTTCCTCATCCATTCTGGCCATATCACCGGTATAAAGCCATCCATCTCGAATGGTGGCCGCTGATTCCTCAGGCATTTTATAATAGCCCTTCATCACATTTGGCCCACGAACGATTAACTCACCAGTCTCACCAACTGATACTTCTTCACCAAGCTCGTTAACCACTTTATTTTCCACGTTAAGGATGGACGTTCCAATCGAACCTGGCTTACGTGGACGATCAAGCGGGTTAAAACAGGTCACCGGTGAGGCCTCAGATAAACCATATCCTTCAGAAATACGCACATTAAACTTCTGTTCAAAATTCTTTAATAAGGCTACTGGAAGAGATGCCCCCCCAGAGTTACACAAACGTAATGATTTTAAGTCTTCCGGATTCCCTTCTGGGTATTGATATAAGAAATTAAACATCGTTGGAACACCGGCAAATATCGTAGCTTTATACTCTTTAGTAAGCTCGAAAATTTCCTTTGGACTGAATCTTGGAACTATCAATATTGTTGCCCCGCTCATTAATGGCGCATTTAGTGCAACAGTTAAGCAAAACACATGGAACATCGGCAAAGTCGCGATGACTCTGTCATCATTGTTCATCCTTAAGTACTCCCCAACATCCTTTGCATTACTATATAAATTCTTATGAGTAAGCATTGCACCTTTGGGTTTCCCAGTGGTTCCTGAGGTGTAAAGAATAATGGCCGTATCATCGTCTTTAAGCTCAGGGCCTTGAAAGCTTAAATCGCCTGATGCCACTACATCTGTAAACGATTTCATTTTTGAGAACAAAGTGAAGTTTCCCCATTCAGACTGATTCATACTGTTGGGCTTTGTTTCGCAAAAAACGTAATGCTCAATTTTAGGTAGATAGGTATGCATCTTTTCAGCTAATGGTATTGCTAAATCAAGAGCGATCACGGCTTTAACATCCCCATTATAAAGAATATATCCAATTTCATCCGCCGTATAAATTGGGTTGACAGGAATGACAGTTGCCCCTAGTCTTAGTGCCCCATATAAGGTAATAACGAATTGTGGAGAGTTGCCCAATAATAATGCAATATGATCCCCTTGTTTTACCCCTAATTTCTCCAGACCTGACGCAAACTTCGTAATCTCACCATCCAATTCGGCGTACGTGCTAGACTGCCCCATAAAGTAATATGCTAGTTTGTTGGCATTGGCCTTCGCTGAAAGATGTAGCTGTGATGATAAATTCATTATTCTCCCCCTTTATTGAATGAGCTCTCATTCATTTAATCGTAAAAATTTTCTAAATATATTATATTTAAAGAATTTTGCGTATTCAAGTATAATACTCAAAAAATATAAAAACGCGATGTTAAAAAACATCGCGTTTTTATTAATAAATCAAATTTATAAATTCTTCCTTTGAAATTTTGCCAAAATAGTACGAAGTATCGATATCAATGAGAGCCTTATCGATTTCACTTTTTTCATATTTAACATTTTTTAGCTTGTTTTCAATCTCACTAACATCACCAACACCAAAAAAGTCGCCATAGATTTTGCAATTCTCAATCAGTCCTTTATTGACTTCTAAGCGAACATCAATCGAACCAACCGGGAAGCGGTGTGAATGCTGCAGATTGAATTTTGGAGATTTCCCATAGTTCCAATCCCAATTCTGGTAACGCTCCTTGGAAAGTTGATGAATTTTTCCCCAATCTTCATCCGTAAGTTCATATTCGGGAATTTCTCCTGCACCTTCAAAAATATATTTAAGAATCAACGTACGAAATTCCTCAATACTAATTTTTTCAGTTAAAAACTCCGAAATATTAGCGACACGGCTGCGGACAGATTTAATTCCCTTTGATTCAATCTTATCTTTTTTCACCTTTAGAGCAGATACAACATGATCCATTTCTGAATCAAATAATAGTGTTCCATGACTAAACATTCTACCCTTGGTTGAAAATTGGGCATTTCCGGATATCTTCCTGCCTTCGACCTCAATATCATTCCTGCCGCTAAGTTCCGCATTTACACCTAATTTTTGCAAAGCTTTAATGACGGGTTCGGTAAATTTACGGAAATTATGAAAGCTCTCCCCATCATCCTTCGTTATAAAACTAAAATTCAAGTTTCCAAGATCATGGTACACAGCACCGCCGCCAGATAAACGGCGAACAACATGAATACCGCGACTCTCCACATATTCGGTATTAATTTCTTCAATGGTATTTTGATTCTTCCCAATAATGATGGATGGCTCATTTATGTAAAATAACAAGTACGTTTCATTGATATCAAGATTTTTCAGCGCATATTCTTCGATCGCTAGATTAATACGCGGATCAGTGATACCTTTATTATCAATAAATAACATAAAAACTAGGGCCCCCTTATAGTGAAATAATTTGAAATTCTTCGGCAAGCTTAATTATA
This sequence comes from Neobacillus pocheonensis, assembly GCF_050477905.1. Lineage (NCBI taxonomy): Bacteria > Bacillati > Bacillota > Bacilli > Caryophanales > Bacillaceae > Neobacillus > Neobacillus pocheonensis. Next base: position 24,709 of record NZ_JBCNAD010000066.1, read on the forward strand.
CCAGTAAATTCGCTCGATGCTTCACTCAATAAATCAGATAAATTTCCGTAATGCGGCAAGTGAGTAAGAATTAATTGTTTAACACCCGCATGGTTTGCAAACCTGCCCGCTTCAAGGCTATTCATATGACCGGCTGCCTTCCCACTCTGATTCCCATAGAAGTTACATTCACACAACAATACATCTGCACCCTGGCCAAATTCAATAAATTCTTCTTTAAAGGCACTGTCTGCTGTATAGATAATCACTTTCCCGCCTGCCTCAATTCTCATGGCGTAACACGGAACGGGATGATCTGTTTTTAAAAAGGTGATTTGGAATGGTCCAATTACAAGACTTTCTGCCGGATCATAAGCGATTCCTGTTGTTATATTTTTATATGTCAGCTTGGTAAATTCATATTGATCATAATGATGTCCGTAAATCGGAAGAGGTGGAAAATCTTTGCCTAAGAAGCCTTGAATTAATCTGGCGTGCTGCAGAACTCCAATATCTGCTGTATGGTCGGGATGGTAGTGAGAAATGATGACCGCATCAAGATTTTCAGGCTCTAAGACATTTTGCAATTTTGCAAGGACCCCGCTCCCACAATCGATTAATAATTGAAAACCATCGTGTTCAAGCAGATATCCTGAACTTGCCCCATTTTTCTTCGGATAGCCGCCCCAATAACCAATTATTGTTAGTTTCAATTCGACCTTCTCCTTCTCATTAAACTCATTATGCTAAAAAAGAAAGCTGTCCTCAATGAACAGCTTCCTTTGATTTGACATTAAGGTTTAAATAATCCAAGACAGCCTGTACTGCTGCTTCTCCTTGGTCGATACAATCTGGCACCCCAACACCGCCATATGATGCACCTGCCAAAAATACACCTGGTAATTCCGTTTTAACATGAGCGAGAATGGTTTCTAGGCGCTTTTTATGACCGACAGTGTATTGCGGCATTGAATTCTTCCAGCGAGAAACAATTGCGAAGTCTGGCTTCATCGTTATTTCCATCGTTTTATTTAAATCATCTAGGACAATCTTAATTATTTGGTCATCAGAAAGGTCAACAATGGTTTCATCACCGGCTCTGCCAACATAACAGCGGAGCAGTACCTTTCCTTCTGGAGACGAATGAGCCCATTTTTTATGGGTCCAAGTACAGGCAGTGATGGAATAGTCACTATTTCTCGAAACCACAAATCCTGTACCATCGATATCATGTTTAATAGCTTCTTTCGGGAAGGCCAAAGCAACCGTTGCTACCGATGTTGAAGGAACAGATTTGAATGGATCAAAAAAGCTATACCGCGAAAACATCATTTGCGTTACATGATGAGGGGTCGCAGCAATAATACTGTCCGCGAAAATCGTTTCCCCATTATTTAGATAGATTTCATAGTTAATGTCAGTTTTCGTGATTTTATCAACACGATGCCCTTTTAAAATTGAAGATGGGTCTAACTTAGCTTCTATAGCTTCAGCAAACGATTGTAAGCCACTTTTAAAGGTTAAGAAGGCCCCTTTTGCTTTTTCTTTCGTTACAGTTTGTTTTGGTTGAGCTGGAGTAGCTTTCTTCATACCAAGAATTAAGCTTCGGTATTTTTGCTCTACTTCATAGAATTGTGGAAAGGTCGACATTAAGCTTAATTGATCGATATCTCCCGCATAAATCCCGGATAATAAAGGCTCAATTAAATTCTCAACCACCTCATCACCAAGTCTTCTTCTAAAAAATTCTCCTAATGATTGGTCTTTCCCGCTTTCGGACCTTGGTAAAATAAAATCTGCCGCAGCTCGCAGTTTGCCGGGAATCGAAAATAGACCGGTTGTGATAAAAGGTCCAATTTCGGTCGGGATTCCCATTATGGAACCTCCTGGCATGGAATGAAGCTTTTCGTTCACAAGTACATAGGATTTTCCTGTGGAATTGTGAACTAATTGATCATCCATTCCAACCTCCTTTGCCAGCCTTACCATACTAGTCTTCCTTGCTAAAAAGGAATCTGGTCCTCTTTCGATTGTAAATCCATCCCTGACAACGGTTTGCATCTTGCCGCCGAGACGGTGGGATGCCTCTACAAGTTGAATTTCGATAGGAAGTTGAAGCTCCTTAGCAGCTTTTTGAAGATAAAATGCAGACGTAAGCCCCGAAATACCTCCACCGATTATGACAACCTTTTGTTTTTCTTCCGTCACCGACGTCACCTTCTTCTAAATTTTTCCTTTTAAAATTTTACCGAGCCAATTCTTTAAGGATGACGCTTGATAAGGCATCAATAAACTCTTCTTTGGAATTGGGCATTTCAGGGCGGTAATAGCTCACGCCTAAATCGTCGGTAACCGCTTTGCATTCGAAATCATTATCGTAAAGCACTTCTAAGTGATCACACACAAATCCAACAGGAGTATACACAAATGCTTTATAGTTATGGTCATGAAATAATTCTCTTGTTAAATCTTGGACATCTGGTCCTAACCATGGTTCCGGAGTATTTCCGGCACTTTGCCAGCCAATCACATAATTTTTAACGCCTGCACGTTCAGCAATTAAATCAGCTGTTTCTTGGAGCTGATTAGGATACGGGTCGCCAAATTGCAAAATTTTCTCTGGAAGACTGTGTGCCGAAACAATCAGCACGGCTTGGTCCTTTTCAGCCTCTGGCATGGTATCAAATACCTGTTTTACTTTATCGGCCCAGTAACCAATAAACTTCGGCTCTTGGTACCAGCTTTCAATCGTTTTAATTTTTAGATTACCCAATTTTGCTGCTTCCTCAATGGCCCGTCCATTATAGGACTTTACACTAAAGGTTGAGAAGTGTGGGGCAAGCACGATGCTTACCGCCTCTTCAATGCCATCTTCATGCATTTTCTTGACGGCATCTTCAATAAATGGATCAATATGCTTTAAGCCAAGATACATTTTAAATTCTATTTCATCTTGAATTTTATTTAGATGCCCTTCAAGCTTTTCCGCCTGTTCAAGCGTAATTTTCGCTAAAGGAGAAATGCCGCCAATTGCTTCATATCGATTGCGAAGTTCTTCAATCATTTCAGTTGTTGGCTTTCTGCCATGTCGTATATGGGTATAATATCTTTCTAAATCGTCTAGTTTATATGGGGTACCGTATGCCATTACGAGCAAACCCATTTTCTTTTTTGCCATGTTCGCACCTCATTTTTAAGTCTCTTCACTGTTAGAAGTTTCACTTTATTGTGCCAAAAAATTGGACTTCTTACCAATTTTAACTCTTGGCAAAGAAGTGGTTATCGACTTAATTTTGATGCAGAATACTCATGGATAAAGGATGTTAATTTTTTCAATGTTTCCGGATTAACTGATGGGAAAACACCATGGCCTAAATTAAAGATATATCCATCATGAGCCATTCCTTGGTCTAAAATAGCTTTTGCTCTTTCCTCAATTACTTCCCAAGGTGCTAATAGGATTGCAGGGTCAAGATTTCCTTGAACGGTTTTATGGATACCCATTTCTCTTGCCTGGTGAATTGGCAGACGCCAATCTAGACCAACAACATCAAGTGGAAGGTCATTCCATTCTAAGGCTAAATGACTCGCACCCACTCCGAACATAATTAATGGGACGTTTTCTTCTTTTAATGCCGAGAAAATTCTTTTCATGACCGGTTTAATGAAGTAACGGTAATCCTCCACATTTAATGCCCCAACCCATGAATCGAAAATCTGAATCGCTCTTGCCCCAGCACTTATTTGCGCCTTTACATATGTAATGATCATATCGCCGAGTTTATCCATCAACACAAACCAAGCTTTTGGCTCAGTGTACATGAAAGCTTTTGTTTTGTTATAGTTTTTCGATGGGCCGCCTTCAATCATATAGCTGGCAAGTGTAAATGGTGCTCCCGAAAAACCAATTAATGGAACCGATAATTGTTCCTGAGTCAATAACTTAATTGTATCCAAAACATAGGGTACGTCTTCCTCGGGAGTAATTTCACCCAGTTTTTCAACATCAGCTAACGAACGGATTGGATTATCAATGACTGGCCCAATCCCCCCCTTAATTTCTACATTCATTCCAATTGCCGGAAGCGGGGTCATGATATCTTTGTATAAAATCGCTGCATCAACGTTATATTGCTCAACAGGCAATCGTGTAACATATGCACATAGCTCTGGTTGATGTGTAATCTCGAATAAAGAATACTTCTCTTTTATTTCTCTATATTCAGGCTGTGAACGCCCTGCTTGCCGCATATACCATACTGGAACGTAGTCGGTTTTCTCTCCTCGTGCAGCTTTTAAAAATGTTTCATTAATCTGCCTTGTCATTAATAAAGTCCACCTTTCAAAGACATGTCTGTTTTCCATTTTAATATATAGTGCTTAAATTTAAAAACTTTCTTATTTATAGACTGTCTTCACTATAGCTATTAATCCTATTTATGTATAGATAATGATAATATCTGTCAAAAAAAAGTCGTTTTTTATGTTTGAAAAATTGTTTAAATTTACAAGAAATATTTTTTGACTCCCCTCACCACTTAGGGCATTTTTCATATTCTGTATTACATCCATCAGGGCACCTGCCCATGGATATTAGAAAGGAGGTATTCAAATGATTGTCGAGCTTACTGCTCTTCACTGGATATATGTTGTCTTTATTGCGCTAATTATCGGATTCATGGTAATGAGAAGGGACACAACCATTGTTTGTATTGTCGGGATTTTCTTAATCGCTATGACTGCCACAGGCAGTTTAAGTCACTCAATAAGTAGTATTTTCAATAGTTTTAGCTATGCAATTACAGAATTATTATCTACTATTCTTGTTATTTCGATCATTGTTGCGATGAGCAATACCTTAACCTCAACAGGTATTAATGCCGTCATGATTTCACCCTTTAGAAAGTTAATTAGAAATCCAACACTTGCTTTTTGGACCATTGGTATTTTAATGATGGTCATTTCTTGGTTCTTTTGGCCTTCACCTGCAGTAGCACTCATTGGGGCTGTCCTTCTGCCAGTGGCGTATGAAGCGGGGTTGCCAGCACTGGGCACCGCCATGGCAATGAACTTATTTGGTCATGGTATTGCTTTATCAGGGGATTTTGTTATTCAAGCCGCTCCAAAGCTGACATCTGATGCAGCCGGGATTCCAATCCAAGATGTCATTAATGCCAGTGTACCCTTAGTTTTCATTATGGGGATTGTAACAACCGTAAGTGCTTACTTCTTTTTAAGAAGGGATATGAAGCGTGGCGTGTTGAAAATAACAGATTCTGTTATTGCTGATACGAAGACAGAAGACACCAATCAGCCGTCACTTCTCTCTGTTGCCCAAAAACGATTCTTCGCCATCTTAGTCCCGTTGTTGTTTGCAGCTGATGTTGCCGCAATGACAATGCTAGATTTAACAGGCGGCGATGCAACTGCATTAATTGGCGGAACCTCCATTCTTATTCTATTGTTAATTACGTTAACAAGCCACAAGAACAAAGGGCTTGAAAAAACCACACAGTATTTAATCGAAGGTTTTACATTTGGGTTTAAAGTGTTTGGCCCTGTCATTCCAATTGCTGCTTTCTTCTATTTAGGTGATGCCGGTTTTGGAAAAATCATCGGCGATTTCTTACCGAAGGCTTCACAAGGAATTGTGAATGACTTAGGTGTTGCCCTTGCCAACATCGTTCCATTAAGCAAAGAGGTAGGAGCGGTTACATTGACAACAGTCGGGGCCATCACCGGATTGGACGGTTCAGGGTTCTCTGGAATTTCCCTGGCAGGTTCAGTTGCAGCCCTATTTGGAACAGCCATCGGTAAAGGCATTGCGACATTGACCGCACTTGGGCAGATTGCAGCGATTTGGGTAGGCGGCGGGGTGCTCGTACCTTGGGCGTTAATCCCAGCAGCAGCTATTTGTAAAGTTGATCCATTCGACTTAGCACGACGAAACCTTGTCCCAGTAGTTATTGGACTCGTTGTGACAACGATAGCAGCGATGTTTTTAATATAAAAATAGGAAGAGAGGCAGACATTTGTCGGCCTCTTCCTATTTTACCCGCTTTTTAAAATAATGATAGATTAATATCCAACAAAACACCCAAATATAACCTAACGCAAAGCCGCCCAAAACATCGGATGGATAGTGGACATGCAAAATGATTCTGGTTGCTCCTATTAATAATAATAAAATAGCAGCTACAATCCCAATAATCAATTTTATCGCTTTTGATTTCGTTTCTTCTATTAAAAGATAAGCAATTAAAAAATAAACGATCATCCCCACCATGGCATGGCCGCTTGGATAGCTGTAACTTTTAACATTCACAAGATGCTCAAGGTCCGGTCTAGGACGGTCAAAAAGATCCTTTAGAATCTTACTTGCTTCATTTCCTATTGCAACAGATAAGGCTAAAACGGCAGCCCCCAAATAGTTTCTTTTTTTTAGTAATAACCAAGCTAACGTAAGTAAGGCGACAGCTCCAATCCCTTTTTTATCCCCCATTTCCGTTACTTGAATAAAGAAGGGAATGGCTGAATCAGGTACATGAGCAGCCCAGCCTGCCACCACGTCATCCATCCAAAAAAGACTATGTAAACCAACTTTAATCGAGGTGTATAACGAGATTAACACAGCAATAATGATAAATATAAAAGAATAATTCCATTTTTGTTTAAAGTCCATACCTCTAAATCCTTTCGCCCTATGTAAATTACTTTTAAAAGTATAATGAAATTGAATTTAAAAATCTACAATTCAAGATAAAAATGTTAAAATAGTTTGAAAATACACCAATAAATCAGCCGATGGAGGGAGTACATATGTTAAATAAACTGTTTGCTAAATTAGAAGGATACTATGAAGAAATGGTCTCAATACGAAGGTATATGCACCAGCATCCTGAACTATCTTTTCAGGAATACGAAACCGCTAAATACATTCAAGCCTTCTATGAAAAGCTTAATATTGAAGTAACTGGAAATGTTGGCGGAAATGGAGTGGTTGCCAGAATATATGGGAAAAAGCCCGGAAAAACTGTGGCTTTACGTGCGGACTTCGATGCTCTTCCCATTCAAGATGAAAAGAATGTTCCATATAAATCATTAGTGCCTGGTGTGATGCATGCTTGTGGACATGATGGCCATACTGCCACTCTACTCGTCCTTGCAAAAGCATTAAATGAGCTAAAAGACGAACTTGAAGGAAACTATGTCTTCATCCACCAGCATGCGGAAGAATATGCCCCGGGTGGAGCGAAATCGATGATTGAAGATGGCTGCTTAGAGGGTGTCGATGTGATTTTCGGAACCCATTTATGGGCGGGAGAACCAACTGGAAAGATCCAGTATCGAACAGGCCCAATCATGGCAGCGGCAGATCGGTTTGAAATTGAAATCCAAGGAAAAGGCGGGCATGGAGCACAGCCCCATAAAACGAAAGATGCCATAGTTACTGCTTCACAGCTTGTGTTAAACTTACAGCAAATCGTCAGCCGCAAGGTCAATCCAGTAGAATCAGCTGTTGTGACTGTCGCCTCCTTTACGGCGCAAAATGCTTTTAATGTTATTGCTGATAAAGCAAAGCTAATTGGCACCGTCCGTACCTTTAATGAAGATATCCGCCAGTTTATTGAAGACGAAATGGACCGAATTATTCATGGTACATGTTATATGTCAGACTGCGGTTATGAATATAATTACGTTAGAGGCTATCCTGCGGTTGTAAATCACGCAAATGAGACTGAATTTTTAATTGGATGCGCAGAAAAAGTTCCTGAGGTAATGACTATTGAAGAAACAGAGCCGCAAATGGGCGGTGAGGATTTTGCGTATTATTTACAGGAGGTACCGGGAACATTCTTTTACACAGGAGCGAAACCGGTCAGCGATGATGCCGGATACCCGCATCACCATCCTAAATTTGATATTGATGAAAATGCTATGCTTATTGCCGCAAAAACGTTGGGAACTGCAGCAGTGAATATACACGGAAATAAATAAATGAAAAGAACCCCTGAACACTTTCTATAGTTCAGGGGCTTTTTGCAATATTCGTAGTCGGTAGGCATTCATCGCAGTTTCACCAAGATGCTTCAAAAGATTGTTGTTGGCATAGGCCCCAACAAAAGCACCAATCCCTGGCACAAGCTGAAACATTTTGGCGAGATCAATATAATCGCGATATTCCTGCTGAAATTTACGCCAATCCATTTCCACAAGGGCCTGCTTTCGGGTCTCCCAATTTTCAATTTCATATAAGGTTTTCTTGCGGATTTCATCACTTGAAAAAGCAAGCTGGAAAACATGGAGAATAAATAATCTTTCCTCATAATCCTTTGTATTAAATCCATAAACAGACGCTGTTTCAAACAGAAATTTCATTTTAATGGTAAGGAGTAAGGGAAAGTCAGCAAGCCCTAATAATATTCCTCCCGCCCCCGTTCCCGCTCCTTCTATTATGGCGGTTTTCTGATATGTTGATATTTTTTTTCGAGCCAATTCATCACGTTCGGCTAAAGACAGACCCCGTGCCTGGTCCTTATTGGTCGTGACCTGGGAACCGAATAAAGTAGCTTTAACCATGGCTTTTATACTCTCAGTCATGACCTCATGGACCTTCTCTGGAATAAACTCATTTATTTTCCCTTGTGCTTTTTTGGATAAACGATTCATCATTCCTGAACGTCTTGTTATTTTCCTTTTCCATTCTTCTACTTCTTCATATATTCCTAGTTCGTATTCATTCATATTTATGACCCACCCCTCCATAATAATTTATGCTTATTTACGGTGGAATCTGCCCAATGGTTTCAAATGAGGGATTTATCTTTTAGGCGATTTTTACTGTATAAATTAACAAACATATAAGTGAATACAAGACCCGCGATCAAATCGAGTAAGCCAATGATCATTTCACCTTTAATTAATATAATTAAAGCAAATAGGACTGCTTGTACGACCAAAATAATCATTAATAATGTATGAAAGGCAGCTTTTTTATACTTCGTGGCTACTGGGTATAAGTCAACCCACAGCTTATTTTGATGATGATTCCATAGCGGGAGCAATTGAAAACCGGTTAAATATAAAAATAAAACACTTAACAGAATTTGTCCTAATCCAAAGGAAATAAAATAGATGGCCACCGCACCAATTACAGTCAGTCGAATAAAGAGGCCAAGATAATCGGATGAACGCAAAAACGTCCTTGAAAACAAATAAAGGTAGGTTTTTTCCTGAGAAAATCGAATTCCATTCAGGAAGATATCAAGCCATTTGCGCCGCTTGACAGTATCCTTTAATTTCGGAACATCCGTAAACAGGTTAGCCAGGCGATAAAAAGAGGCCATCCTCTTTTCTTCTCCATCAATTAATAAATCCCATTTAAGTCCCATCTTGTTTGTCCGAGTATGAAAGGAGTAATAATAAAAGACCATTACCAAAACGATGCAAAAAAGAATAAAAATATTTGCCTGTTTAAATAACAAATAGGTGAAGACAGCATTGATGAAGTAACGGACAATCATATCCCACCTATGTACAGATGTTTGAACAAAATAATGAATTCTCCAGTTTGAAGCAAGATTCCAAGCCTTTAAGGCTAACAAAACGACGAAAAAGGGCAAAAAGAGGTTGAATCCATTGCTGCTTATGTGAGCATACATGGGCATAAGGACGGCAAGAACCATTAACAAAATATATCCTTGAAACACTAGGCTTGCTATTCCTGAACGAAAAAAATACCCTTTGAGTTTATTTTCAAGCGGCAAGATAAATACCTTGTCTGCTTCTAATAAAAAATTATATACAGGGCTATAGGTTAGAAATCCTCCAATTATTAAGGCGATAATAATTTCCGCAGGGAAGCCTGAAGATAGGTTTTCAAGCCAATTCTGATAATAAAAGGCGGCCGTTCCTATAAGAAATAAGAGGACGATGACAAGATGCCCATTAAAAATATATCGAAGATACCTGCCTAAATCTTTTACACGGATCCCTGCACGATCCTTCCAAAGCTTATTATCATCAAACATAATTTTCTTCCTTTGTTAATTGAATATATAAATCATCCAAAGAAGCTTGAGGCATCGAGAATTGCTCCCTTAATTCCGCAAGTGTCCCCTTCGCTCTAATTTTCCCTTCATGGAGAATCACAAAACGGTCACAATATCTTTCTGCTGTTGCCAAAATATGTGTAGACATTAAAATGCCTGCGCCGTTCTCTTTCATTTTTTTCATTAAATCTAGCAGGGATTGGATGCCAAGTGGATCAAGTCCAACAAATGGTTCATCCACGATATATAGTGAAGGCTGTACTAAGAAGGCACACATAATCATTACTTTTTGTTTCATTCCTTTTGAAAAATGCGCTGGAAACCAGTTCAAACGTTTTTCCATCCGAAATTCAGAAAGCAAAGGAGCCACTCTCGTTTTATAGGTGTTCTCATCAAGGCCATATGCCATCGCAGTTAACTTTAAATGTTCATCCAATGTCAATTCTTCATATAAAACAGGTGTTTCAGGAACAAAAGTAAACAAACGGCGGTATGACTCTTTATCTTCAGTAAATGATTTCCCATTGATTTTTATGGCACCCTTATGCGGCTCCATAAGCCCAATGATGTGTTTAATGGTTGTACTCTTCCCTGCGCCATTTAGTCCAATAAGGCCGACCATTTCTTTTTCTCTTACTTCAAATGAAACATCTTTTAATACCGGGTTCCTTGTGTATCCCCCGACAAGATTTTCGATTGTTAATAAAGACATTTTTCAACGTCCTTCCGTAGCATGATTATCGTTTATTTTATCAAAAAGTGCCCAATAAAAATAGGAATTCAATTTTTTGATATTTTTTTGTATATTTCTTTCGTAACCGGACATCATAATATTCGAAGGGGAAACAACTTACTTCGGTGAAGAAATTCATCAAAATTTGAAATGAGGTGTCTGTTAAAGACATTTTCCATTCAAACAAGTGAGCTTTCATTCGTATCAGATAAGGGGATGGTTGTTTTGTACAAAGTGCATGGTAACCATTTGGAGTTCAAGTAATCACCACTGTTTATCTTAAAAAAATAAACAACAAATGAGGTGTTTACCGCAGATCGCCACCTGTTTTTATAAGTTGGGAAAACATATAAAAACACATATAGGGGATGGTCAGCTTGAACAATGATGTCTCTTTATAAAAACACTCTACGAAAAATGAGGTGTTTATCAAAGAACACTCCTAATTGAACGTTAAAATGAAGCAGGTCCCCTTCGAGAGGGCAGGATTCCATGCGAATCCTGTTCTTTTCTTTTTGTCTGTGTTAATAGTTATTGTTAATTTCGAAACCTTGTAAATTGGAGCGGAAATCGACAAGCAAGTTAATATGGCCTTCTTTTTTATCCGTAGTGATTATGGTAAAATAAGACAAACATTTTATGAAGGGCAGTGAAATAGATGAGTGATTGTATTTTTTGTAAGATTGTCAATGGCGATATCCCAGCAGCAAAGGTATTTGAAAACGAGCATGTTTTGGCTTTTCTAGATATCAGCCAAGTGACAAAAGGTCATACTCTTGTTATTCCAAAAATACATAAGGAAAACCTGTTTGAACTGACACCAGATATCGCAAGAAATTTGTTTGAGGTTGTCCCAACTATTGCTAATGCCTTAAAACGTGAATTCGAACCAATTGGATTAAACTCGATCAATAATAATGGTGAACACGCTGGCCAATCCGTTTTTCACTATCATATGCACTTAATTCCACGTTATGGTAAAGGCGATGGCTTCGGCGCTGTTTGGAAAAACAATCAAAGTGATTATTCGCCTAATATGTTGCAGGAAATGGCTGCTGCTATTTCAAAACAGCTCTAAACAAACCAATAAATAATTATTAAATTATCAGAAAATTATATCTTTAAAAACATTATATTATTATGTTATAATGAATGTAAGTTTTTCGCTGCAGGCAATGAGTGCACTGTAGGAGAAACAAATAGCTTAGAAGAGCAGAGGAGAGATGAGAAATGAATACAAGAAATTTGGTAGTTTTAGCATTGTTAGCGGGGATTGGAGTGGTTTTGCACACGGTAATGCCTTCATTCTTTGGAATTAAGCCGGATATGATGCTAGCCATGATGTTTTTAGGGATTGTCCTTATTCCAGAATTTAAAAGTGTCATGCTTTTGGCTATAGTAACTGGCGTGCTGTCTGCATTAACAACAGGTTTTCCAGGTGGCCAAATTCCAAATATTATTGATAAGCCTGTTACGGCATTAGTCTTTTTTGGTTTATTTTTAGCCTTAAAAAAGTACCGAAATTCCGTAGTTAGTGTAGCAGTATTAACTGCAGCAGGCACAGCTGTTTCAGGATCTGTATTTTTAACAGCTGCTTATTTCATTGTCGGATTGCCAAATTCATTCGCATTGCTGTTTTCAGCAGGTGTATTACCCGCCATTGCTTTAAATGCTATTACTATGATTATTTTGTATCCAGTGGCTCTTTCAATCGTAAAAAGAACTAAATTATCAACAGCTTCCGTCATTCAAAAATAATCGGCGGGATCCTTTTTTAAGAAAAGAACCCTGTGGGTTCTTTTCTTAAATTCAAATATTTCCAGATTTTATAAAAAATAAGAAAGCATGGAAGCAAGGAGAAGACAAATTCCACCCCCTCCTGCTAACGCCCTTATTCTTTTCATTAAGACTTGTTTCGGTGGATATACACCAGGTTTTTTATAATCTAATAAATATTTAAATGTGCCCAAAAAAAGGATAGCACTTAGTAAAAAGAAAACGATTGTGGCACTCTTCATCATTTGCCTCCTTTTAATAAGTTAAAATTTCAGATTATTCTTGTAACTATTTATATGATAATTCGTCCATTCCTATGAACAAGGCAAGCTTTTTTGAATAAAAATGAAATTTCAAGATAAAATTTTCATAATTTCTAAAAATTTTGTGAATTTATATCTTTATTAATTTTTATTTTATTGGCATAATGATAATAGAGAAATAATAAAGAAGGTGAATTGGGGATGACAGAGAAACAGTATTCAATGAAGGAAGCTTTCTTTTTTAGTCAAAGGATTGCTCAATTAAGCAAAGCACTTTGGAAATCGATTGAGAAGGATTGGCAGCAGTGGATTAAGCCTTTTGATTTAAATATTAATGAACACCATATTCTATGGATTGCCCACCATTTAAACGGTGCTTCCATTTCAGATGTGGCAAAGTTCGGGGTCATGCACGTCTCGACAGCATTTAATTTTTCGAAAAAGTTAGAAGAAAGAGGTTTGCTGCAATTTTCTAAAAAAGAAAATGACAAGCGTAACACCTACATTCAACTTACTCCTGAAGGTGAAGCAATTTTACTTCAATTGATGGAAACCTATGAGCCAGATAGTAATTCTGCCTTTTCTGGTGCGCTGCCACTGAGAGAATTGTATGGGAAATTTCCAGATTTTATTGAAACAATGGCAATTGTCCGCAACATATATGGGGCAGATTTTATGGAAATTTTCGAACGTTCCTTTCATAACATTGAAAGTGAATTTACTGAAGAAAATGGTAAGCTTCGAAAGGCCGAGAAGCCTGAACAAGAACTTGCTTAGATGTATTTTTCGAATTCAAGGAACAGCGGCTTGTAAAGTTCCTGTTTTAAACACGCAATGAGGACTTCTTTAATTTCCAGCGAACCTGGTAAAGATGCCGATAACTCGTCAAAAAGCGGATGAAAGTATACATACCCTTCCGCTTTTTGTTCTTCTAATTGCATGCTCAATTTGTCACATAAATTAAAAAATTTCGTAATTTCCTGTTTTGAAATACCGTGTTCAATAATGAGTTTATTAAATTCGAGTTTAGGATTGGTAAGTAATGCTAAAAGCAGCTTTTGATGGTATTCGAGTTGATTAACTTTTTGTATTAACATTTCATAATCGTTCATCCAGTTTGCCCTCTTTTCAGACTATAAATGTAAGCCTATTATCATTATTTACCTTTTTCAAACAGGAGTAAACCTTTTTTAAGAACTCCTTGTTTTTTTATTAGTTTAACGTCTAATATTCTTCTAATCTTTGTGACTATCTTTTTTTCGTAATTTTTGATAATGTAATAAGCATAATGAACAACAGGGAGGGAATCGTCGATGATCTCCATTTTTATTGTCTTCGCTATTTTTATCTTGTTTTATGTAAACAAAATGACCAATTCCCTTTGCATTCAAAAAGAAATACCTGAAGAACGCCAGCACAAGGTTTTTCGAACCATTAATGTTTTGGTCACAATCCTGCTGATTTCTTCGTATTTGGAAATTTTATATACATAATCCAACTGTTAATGTAATGCGGGACAAACGGATATGTACTGGACAAACAAAAAAATAGAAGCGATGAGACAGTTCTCATCGCTTTTAATTTGCAATTTGGATTAATATACCCAAGATGCTCCGATAATAATTAATAAAATGAATAGGACAACGACTAACGCAAATCCTCCTCCGTATCCTCCTGCACCAGACATATTTTTACCTCCTTTCAAAAAGAGCTGAATTTATTAGTAAATCCAAGAAGCTCCAACAATAATCAATAGTATGAAAAGTACTACAATTAGAGCGAAGCCAGCTCCATGTCCGTGGCTCATCGTAATACCTCCTTTTTCATTTACTACCATATACTATTCAATCGATATTCATTTCGTTTAGGCATTTACCAAATTTTTTTGGAAAAGTCTGGTGCGATTTTGTGTAATATTCAAAAAACAATCACAGGTTTTATTTTTGCAGTAGTTCCCATTTATGTTATAGTAGAGATTGTGGACAAGAATATACAATTTAGGAGAGATTTCGACATGAAAAAATGGATATTAGCCCTTTCGTTAGCCAGTGGCGTTCTTGCTTTAAGCGCATGTAATCAAAGTGGTTCTGAAAAAGTAGCAGAGAGTAAGGTTGGGGATGTAACCCAAGATGAGCTTTATAAAACAATGAAGGATAAATACGGTGAACAAGCCCTTCAGCAGCTTGTTTATGAAAAAGTTCTTTCCAAGAAATACAAAGTAACAGATAAAGAATTAAATGATAAGATTGCCCAGTTAAAAGCAGATCTTGGTGCAAACTTTGAAACCACCCTTGCCCAATATGGCTACAAAAGCGAAGCTGATTTAAAGAAAACAATGAAGCTTGGCATGCTTCAAGAAAAAGCAGCACTAAAAGATGTCAAAGTCACAGAAAAAGAAATGAAGGATTATTACGACAACTATAAGCCTGAAATTAAAGCACGTCACATCCTTGTTGCTGATGAAAAAACGGCTACCGAAGTTAAGAAAAAACTTGATGGCGGTGCAAAATTTGAAGATGTTGCCAAAGAATATTCAACAGATACAGCTTCTGCGCAAAACGGCGGCGATTTAGGATGGTTTGGTGCTGGCAAAATGGATCCTGACTTTGAAAAAGCAGCGTATGCTTTAAAAGTCAATGAAATTAGTGCTCCAGTGAAATCACAATTCGGATATCATATTATCCAAGTAACGGATAAAAAAGAGAAAAAATCATACGCTGACATGAAGAAAGAGATTGAATATCAAGTAAAATCTTCAAAATTAAAGAGCGATGATATCAATAAAGCAATGCAGAATGAACTTAAAGCAGCTAACGTAAAAATTAATGATAAAGACCTTAAAGATGCGTTGAAGCCACAAGCATCTGCAGCAGCAACAGGTCAATAAATAAGAAAAGCGGATTCGCCCGACTGGGCGTTTCCGCTTTTTTATTCGCCTGTAGCCTTAATTTCTTCCTTTAATTCCTTTTCGCGCTCCAGGCGTTTTATATAGATTTCCCCTTCTCGCTCAATGTTTTCTAGTTCAAGTTTGCGCTCTTCCCGCCCTGTTTTTATCGCCATGAGTGCACTAACCACAATTCCAACCACAACTGCATAGATCCAAATAGGTATAGTCAAATTCATTTGCCCCTTTCATTAGTGGTTGTCCACTTTGTATTACAACTTATTCGGTTCATCCAAAAATATGCTATTTTGCTCAAAAAAAATAACCCCTGTGGGTTATTTTTATTTATGAAATACTGGCTTATAAAAGGAACGATTATCCAAAGCAAAAATCCGTTCGGAAAATTCACCAGGCTTTACCCTTTCAAGAGCACGGTCAAGCATATTCATTTTTGCATCGAGATTATCAATATAATGAAGAATCTCCGCTTCTTTAATTAGCGGTGGTTTCGGGCTTCCCCATTCCGCTTTTCCATGATGACTAAGAACGAGATGCTGAAGTATGAGCACTTCCTCTCCAGTAATTCCAAGTTCTTCAGCAGCTTTGCCAATTTCATTGATCATAATAGTAATATGACCTAGTAAATTACCTTGAATTGTATAGACGGTTGATACGGGTCCAGATAATTCCATTACCTTCCCCATATCATGTAAAATCACTCCAGCATAAAGCAAATCTTTATCGAGACTTGGATAAAGTAATGCAATCGCCTTTGCAAGGTCCAGCATACTGACGACGTGATAAGCAAGACCTGAAACAAATTCATGATGGTTCTTAGTTGCTGCCGGGTATTCCAAGAATGCCTTTTGATGTTTTTTGATTAAATGGCGGGTAATTCGTTGGATGTTCGGATTTCTCATTTCAAATATATATTGGGTCAGCTTGCTGACCATCTCATCTTGACTAAGTGGAGCAGTTGCTAGAAAATCATCCAATTTAACACCATCTGCTGGTCCAGTTCTTCGAATCTGACGAATTTTCAGTTGGCTTTTCCCTCGATAATTTTGTAGATCACCTTGAATTTTCACAATATTTTGGGCTGCGTATGCCTTTTCTTCCTCTTCTCCTGCATCCCAAAGCTTTGCCTCAATTTCACCGCTTTGATCTTGAAGGATTAGCGTCAAAAATGGCTTGCCATTACTCGCAATGCCCTTTGTTGAACTTTTTATTAGTAAAAATAAGTCTACCTGTTCCCCAACATCATACTGTAATACACCTTTAGTCAATCTACCCACGCTCCTTTCCCTAGTACGAGTATAACATATCTAACTATTTCTCTAGGATGTAATTTGAACAGCACCTTTTTCCAAACTAAGAATATTTTCCTTTTTGAAATGATGCAGTAAATGACGATGGCATGTAAAAAAGAATATTTGATTTCTATTCAATTGTTTAAGAAGTTTAATTACTTTTTCCGTTCTTCCAGCATCAAAGTTTACAAAGCTATCATCTATTATGATTGGAAATTGATACTTTTCATAGAGTGTTGTTGCCAAAGCAAGCCGAATGGCTACATATAACTGTTCTGTTGTGGCTTGACTTAGTTCATTTGCTTCAAATAATGTATGGTCTTTCCTTTCTACTAAAAAGCCTGTGCCTGACTTTTGAAGGTGAATTTTTTGATAACTTCCGTTGGTAAGGAAAGCTAAGTATTCCTCGGCTTTAGAAAGCATCCTTGGTAAATGGATATTTTTATACTTTTCTATGGTACTGACTAATATATCTTGAGCCAAACAATAAACGGACCAATTTTTGGCCTCTTCTTCTAATTCAAATTTTTTCTGTTTATAGTGATGAAGAATGTCGGAATACAAGCCCCCTTCCTCTAGTATTTGAATTTCGTATTTTATGGAAGCCAGTTCCTCATGATGCTTTTTCAATTTTGCATGTAAATCCTGTTCTTGATGATTGTATTCATTCAGCAATTCATCACCATTATGAACGTGTAAATAGCTTTCCCTTTCCTGCTCAGAAAGTAGGGAGTAATGAAGCTGGCTCCGGACAGTTTCAAACCTTTCAAGAAGCTTTTCCTTCTTCTCTGCCTTCTCACCAACTTCATAGAATTTTTGCTCTGATTCCAACTTAGCTTCATTCAAAAGTTTAGTGGATTCCTGATGAAAACGCTCAACCTCCTGCTTTTTAATCTGCAATTCAGATTCCAGTTCAGCTAGCTTTGCTAACCTCTCTTTACACTTGATACGATTTTCGTGCTCTTCTTTTAGCTTATTTCGCAATAAATAGGCTGATTTATGTAGATCTAAACCTTTATCTGTCAAATATCGATTTGCATATTCATTAACACTATCCAAGATTGCACCTTGAGACTGCTTGATTTGCTCCTGCCTCGTGTGGATTTGTTTTTTCTCCCGTAAGACAGTTTTATATTGTTCAATTAATAGGAAAGCTTCTAGCAGGAAAGTAGTGGCAATATATTCAGGAATTTTTAATTCGCTGCTGATGGACAACAGTTTTTCCATATTTTGCGCTGCTTCCACTTCCCATTCCTCAAATTTAGTAATCACCTTCTCATATTGGCTTTGCTGTTGTTCTAACTTCATTTTCAGCTTTTGCAATTGCTCAAGTCGATGATTATCCTGCTTTAATTGTTCCTCTATGTGTGTTAAATCCCTAAATTCAGCCGATTGGATTATCTGAATTAATGCTTTTTCTTTTTCAATTAAATCAGCAAGAGGTTGGTCAAAGGTCTTATCGGTTGGAATTCTGAAACTTTTTATTAGAATGAAAGTGATTATTACACAACCTAAAATACCTAAAACCAACAAAGCAATTTGACTTGACAGCAATCCATACAGAGATAAGGAAAAAAAGATCAATTCAAATATAAGAAACTGCAGCCTTTTCTGCTTTACAGCCCTTTCCTTTTCAGCCTTTCCCCGTTCATTTGCCCTTTGATAAAATTCAATTTTGTCTTTAAGAACTTTTAATTCTAATTCTACGCTTTTCTTGTCATTCCCCTGATTTATTTGTTCTAAAAGATATGACCTTTTCTGTTTAGGTAAACAAACGTCTTCTGCCAAACGGATGTCTTTTTCAATTTCCTGCAATTGATTCTTTTCTTCTAGAAAACGTGCTTCAAGATCTTCTTTAGCCTCTTCAAGCTTCTGGTGTTTTCGTGACACCCTTTCTACTTGGGCTTTCATATAAATATTTGTATTGATTAACAGGATGTCTTCTTCGTTTATTGGTAAATGAAGTCTCTCTTTTATAGCAGAAAGCCTTTCTTCATATTCTAGTAATTTCGTTTCACAGGATTGGGATTCAAGTTTAAATTGCTCATAAAGAGGAACCTGATCAAGTGTTGATAAAATAGCAGGTTCGTTTTCTAGAAGAAAATGATTTGGCTGAATATCATTTATTTCTTTTTTTATTTGTTCAATCCTATTCTCAATGCTACTAATTTGGGCATTATAAGGGCGAATGAGCTGATTTATTTTTTCCATTCTTTCAATGCCACGAGCAGGAAACACAATTTCTCCTAGTTCACTAATCTCTTTTTTAGTCCATTTTTCTTCTTTTACGATTTCCTGAATTCTCTTCCACTCAGTTAGTTTTTCAACCTTTTCATGTAATTCCTTCAGTAATTCATTAATAACAGTCATTTCCTGATGAAGCATTTCTTTTCTTTGAGCCAGGTTCTCGTAATTTTTATTTTTGGCAGCCGCTTTTTTTAGCTCCGCATTTATTTCATGAAGTTCCTGCAATTTTTCGTTTAATATTGGTTTTTTTCCGGTTGGCTTAAAGCGCGTATCTAGTTCTTTTTGTAAAATAGTTTCAGTCTTTGCTAACTTTTCTGTCCCTAGAGTCCCGGCAGAAAATAAAAACCTTCCAATTTCTTCACCCTTCATTTGATGAATGTTCTGAAGGCCATGAAGGCTGAAGGAAAAAATAGCTTGAAAAAGACTTTTATCAAAATTTTCCATTAACTCTTTTAGAAGTTCTTCTCCGCCTAACCTACCATTTTCAATCATCACTTTTACATCGCCTGCAGCTTTTCCTTTCACGCGCTCGATCACGGCAAAGCCATAATCCTCATGGAAAACTCTTATTTTGCCTCCATATTTATGGTGATGCTTTGGCTCATAGCGTAACTCTGTTTGTTGTTTCGTCGGAAAACCAAATAATACACCATGAATAAAGGCCATAATCGTCGATTTCCCTGCTTCATTCTCGCCATAGAAAACTTGAAAATCGGACAGGTCTGTAATTTTTACATTTTCTAATTGTCCATAACCATAAATCTGTAATTCGACAATTTTCAATCCTTACCCGCACCTTCCTGTTAAGATTGATAAAGTAATTCAATTAATAATTTTTCTGCCTTTTCAATAAGCTCTTCTTGCTCTATTTCAGATAGATGGGATAAATATTTTCTCCCTAACGAATGATCATATAATGGAGATGTAGCTTCATTTATTCTTCGATAATTTTCTATTGTTTCGAAAAGCTCGGCATAGAAATTTGTTTCTGTTTTTAAATGTTCTTTGTCAATTTCCTTTGATTCCTTTAGGTTTAAATCGACAATCCATACAAATGATTCTTCCTCTTTTTCTTCTTCCATAAGAAGCTCTAACAATTCCTCTTTCAAACCCCTTCTTTCCCGCTCATCATTCAGTTGAATATTATCGATATTTAGAGTTAAAAGAGTTCCTGTTCGTTCCTGGCGGAAGCCATCTATTTTGGTTTGGCATAACTGCAGTACTTCATCAAAATTACTCGAAGATGCTGCATTTAGCACTGTTTCCTGCCAAATAATATCAGATGTCACTATGAAGTCCAGTTTCACATCAGAGTCCGAAAGTTCTACTAAATAACACCCCTTTGCATCTGTTTCTTTTTTATTTCTCCCTTGGATATTGCCGGGGTAAATAACGGGCGGCGATTCAGATAAAACTCCCCGTTTATGGATATGTCCTAATGCCCAATAATCGAATCCTTTTTCAATCAGGTCTTTGATCGAGAATGGAGCGTAGTTATCATGATCAGAACTCATACTCTCGTTGCCGTGAAGAATGCCTATATGAAAATCAGCCTCATCAACCTTCCTATAGTCATCTATTTTTCTATCGAACACGTGCCTCGTGGGATAACTGAATCCATAAAGATGGACCTTTTCGCCACTCTTTGTATGCAAGACCTTTGCTTCAACCTCACTTTTAAAAACATGAACATTCGCTGGCATATCAAGGTGTACCCATGATCCATTTAAATGATCGTGATTTCCATGGATGATAAAAACGGGAATTCCCTCCTCATCAAGCTTCTGCATTTCCGTTCGAAAGCGGGATTGGGCCCGTAGACTTCGATCTTCGCCATCAAATAAATCGCCTGCTAAAATGACAAAATCAACTTTGCGGTGAATAGCTGCTGCAACTAGTTTTCTCATGGCCACAAAGGTACTTTCTTTCACTCTTTTAAAAATGGCTGACGGTAAATGTTTTAATCCGACCATCGGGCTGTCTAAATGTAGATCCGCAGCATGAATAAACGATATCTTTTTCATCGGCAAAATATTCCTTCCATACTCTTTTCTTCATTGTAGCATCTTTAAAATACGAATGCACGTTCTGTATCAAAAATAATAAAAAGCCTAACCTAAAATGGGAAGACTTAAACATTCTATTTATTTTTTGTTAATTGTAACGCTTTTTTAATATCTTTAAAGGAGTTTGATTGACCATACATTAATACACCGCCTCGATAAACTCTGGCACCGAATATCGCTAGAACCGCAATTGTAACAACAAGAATTGCAATTCCCATAATTGCTTCCCAAACCGGTATAGTGAGCATTCCTACACGTAAAAACATGATCATAGGTGTAAAAAATGGAATATAAGAGGTTGCCGTAATAAACGGCGCATCTGGTTTACCAAGTCCAAACATAGCAATCATAAATCCGCCTACCACAAGTAACGTCATCGGGGTAATCATCTGCTGTACATCTTCAATCCGGCTTACGAGAGAGCCTAAAAACGCCGCAAGAGTTGCATAGAGAAAATAGCCAAGGATAAAAAAGATAACTGCATATACAATCGTCTCGACCGGGATATCCTTGAACCCATAAACACCAAAAAAGCCGTCTTTCAATGAATTCATATTCTTTGTTAAGGAGTAGTATCCGACAATTAAAAAGGCAGCAAGTTGTGTAAGGCTTAATAAACCAATACCAATGATTTTGGCAAACATTTGCTTGATAGGCGAAACACTTGATATTAAAATTTCCATGACCCTTGAGGATTTTTCTGTCGCTACCTCCATTGCAATCATATTAGCATACATAATAACACTAAAATAAATAACAAATAGCAGGACATAGACAAGTCCCCTTGCTTGATTCAATTCTTCTTCCGTTTTTGCATTTTTTTCTAACGCGAGTTTTTCAAATGAAACAGGTTCGTAAAGATTTTTTAGCTGTGTTGGATTCAAATTAATCTGGGTGGCAGCTTGCATAGTTTTTACCTGCTGCAAACTAGTCTGAAGATCCGTGAACAAGGAAGAATCTGCAATGCTCATCGCTTTAAAGGTTGCCTCTGGCAGTTTTTCATCGTTAAAGCGGATTTGAATGAGCCCTTCATAATCACCTTTTTCTACAGCTTTTTGAGCTTCGACTTCACTTCCATGAAAGTTAGTAAGTTTAATATCTTTATTTAATGTCGTTACTTGTTGTTTGAATGGCTCAAATAGCTGGCCTGTTTCATCAAGCACAGCGATTGGTTCTTTGCCGCCATTTTTATCAAATATATTAATGATATTATTGATATTTGTTAAGGCAAGCACAATCACAACAGTTAAAATAGTCGTGACGATAAATGATTTGCTTTTTAGTTTATTTAGATAGGTATGAAATAAGATAATCCAAAAATTATTCATAAGAATTACCCACTTCCTCGATAAAAATGTCATTTAAAGAAGGTTCTTCAAGGGCAAATTTTCGAATAAATCCTTTGCCTACTATCTCTTTTAAAATTTTATCTGCTGCTGCTTCCCCATCAATCTGTAGATGAATTCCTTCCATCGTTGGTTTAGATTTTACAACTCCAGGAAAATCTTTTAATCCATCTAATTTAAAATCAGCATGGATGACAAGATTCTTTTTGCCGAAATTGCGCTTGATTTCTTTTAATGAACCGTATACAACCGGACTGCCCTTATGTAAAATGCAGAGATGCTCACACATTTCCTCAACGTGTTCCATCCTATGACTTGAAAACACGATGGTCGCGCCGTTCTCTTTTAACGCTAGGACTGCTTCTTTTAACATTTCAACATTAACAGGGTCGAGCCCGCTGAATGGCTCGTCGAGAATGAGTAATTTGGGTTTATGTAGGACTGCAGCAATAAATTGGATTTTCTGCTGATTCCCCTTCGACAGTTCTTCCACTTTTTTATTCTCATACTCTGGTATTTTAAATCGATCAAGCCACAATCTTAATTCAATTAAGGCTTCATTTTTAGGCATTCCTCTTAATCTAGCTAAATAGATAAGCTGCTCACGAACTTTCAATTTAGGATACAAGCCTCTTTCCTCAGGAAGATAGCCGACCAAGTGGCTAGTAGAGTAGTCAATCGCTTTTCCGTCCCATGTGATTTTTCCATCTGTCGCATCCAATAATCCCAGAATCATGCGAAAGGTAGTTGTTTTGCCAGCTCCATTCGCTCCCAAAAACCCAAACATTTCTTGATTGGGAATTTCTAAGGATAATTGATCGACAGCAGTAAATTGGCCGAACTGTTTCGTCACACTTTCAAGCTTAAGAACCATTTGAATCACTCCTTCTGTTAAAATACGAACAAATAAGGAAAAAGATTCAATTTTTTCCTTTGATTAATAGTAAGAATTATGCAAAAATAATAGTAGTTTATCTTATTAAAAAGGGGTATGAATGATGAAAACTTATAAACTAACGGCCTTTGAAGCAAATGGGGAAAAGCTATTAGACGAAGCTTTCCAAGCGGAAAATGATGATGCCGCAAAGAGTCTTGGTGAAAAACTATTATCAGAGAAAAACTTATTAGAAAAAACACATCGCTGTACATCTCCGAGCGGAAAGTTATTACTATTCCATTCTTAATTGTTGTGTAAAAAAACAAAGAAGCTGAGCTCCTTTGTTTTTTATTTTCCGATAAAATTTGGTTTCCTTTTTTCAATAAAAGCTTTAATTCCTTCTTTATGGTCGAGGGTTTCCCTCATTTTCTGCTGTCCATATTTTTCTAATTCTAAAATTTTCAATAATTGCGGTCGATTCTTTTCTGCCAATATCTTTTTCGTCTTAATCATAGCTTGAACCGGACGGCTTAACCAGTCGGCAAGTCGAGTATGTAAGGTCACTTGAAGATCATCCCCGGCTACCTCTTGAACTAGTCCAATCTTATATGCTTCTTCTGCACTCATCATCTTACCATCCCAGATTACTTGTTTTGCCTTCGTTTCCCCCAATTTTTTCTCTAAAAAGAAATGCGCTCCACCATCTGGGATTAAACCAATTCCGATAAAATTCATTGCCAGCTTACTTGCTTTATCGGCGATTATATAGTCCGTTGCTAGGGCTAAACTAAACCCTAATCCAGCCGCTGCCCCTGATACAGCACTGATTGTTAATTTAGGGATACTATAAAGAGTAATAATCAATTCACTGATACAATCCATAACTGGCAGGAAATCGCTCTCATTTATGTCCGAGAGCATGGTTTTAATATCGCCCCCTGCTGAAAAGGCCTTTCCTTTTCCTGTTAAAACCACGATATCAATATCATCCGATTCGCTAATTTCCTTAAGGTTGCATACTAGCCCTTTAATGACATCTGTGTCCATTGCGTTTAAGCTTTCGGGTCTATTCATTTCCACCGTTGCTACGCGGCCCTCTATTTTTATATTCACCTTGTCCGTTATAAAATTCATCGTCAAACTAAACGCCCCCTTAATAGTTCATTCATTATCATTATAACTGGAAATGTGAGGAATAAAAATTAATTTTCCTAATATATCGAATTTTCTTCATAATTTTAAATCCAACAGCAAAAAGAAAAGGGACTGGCCCCTTGTCCTCTACCTTTAACTTTTGCGGGTAACTTCTTTTTGCACTTGTTCTCGAAGTGCCATCTTTAGAAATTTCCCTACTGATGTCTTTGGAATCTCTCCCAAGAACAGGATGTCATCTGGAATCCACCATTTTGCAAACTGCGGTTTTAAAAAGTCAAAAAGCTCATCCTTCGTAATTTTTTCTTTATAGGCATCTTTTAAAACAACACAAGCAACCGGACGTTCCTGCCACCTTTCATGCGGAACAGCCACAACAGCTGCTTCAAATATCGCATCATGAGCCATTAACGCATTTTCTATGTCCACAGAGGAGATCCATTCTCCACCACTCTTAATTAAATCCTTTGTTCGGTCCACAATTTTCACAAAACCCTCCTCATCAATTGTGACCACATCACCAGTATGGAGCCAGCCATCTTTGAATGCATCTAATGTCCGTTCGTCGCGGTAATATTCGGAAGCAATCCATGGCCCTCTAATACATAATTCCCCCATCTCCTTACCATCCCAGGCGACTTCGCCGTCCTTGCCTACAATTTTCATTTCTAACCCCGGTACAAGCGTCCCTTGCTTAGCTCTAATATCTAATTTTTCCTCAGGCTCTAACTTTTCTTGATAGCTTTTTAAAGTAGAAACCACGGCAAGTGGACTTGTTTCCGTCATTCCATAGGCATGCATAAAAGGTATTTTATGACGTTGCTCATATGCCTTAATCATGCCTTTTGGTGCTGCAGACCCTCCACATAAAACCCCTCTTAAGCTGCTCATATCGTAAGAACCTTCATCAAGCTCTTTTAATAATCCAAGCCATATGGTTGGGACACCGGCAGTTATTGTTACTTTTTCCTGTTCGATAAGCCCAGCAAGCAATTTTGGGGTAAAATAAGGACCTGGTAAAACTAGAGTTGCGCCAAACCAAACGGCGGCAAATGGCATTCCCCAAGCATTAGCATGAAACATTGGTACAACTGGAAGGGCAATGTCCTTTTCACTCAACCCCGCGGTATCTACAAGACCCAGTGCCATGCTGTGAAGAAAGATGCCTCGATGCGAATAAACGACGCCTTTTGGATTTCCTGTAGTAGCTGATGTATAGCACATACCAGCTGCATCGTTTTCGTCGATATCCTTTGGGTATTGATATAAAGGATTGGCCTCTAATAATAGATTTTCATAATGATAGACGGGAGAAAGCGTGGTTTCAGGAAGTTCTTTTTCATCGGTCATAATAATATAGGCTTTTACGTTAGGTATTTCATGCGCACATTTTTCAAGTAAGGGCAAAATGTCATGGTCAACTAGAAGAACTTTGTCTTCTGCATGATTGATGATGTAGGAAATATGTTGGGGAGCTAGACGGATATTGATGGTATGAAGAACTGCACCCATACATGGAATGGCAAAATAAGCTTCTAAATGGCGGTGATGGTTCCAAGCTAAGGTTCCTACTCGATCGCCTTTAGTAACTCCTACCTTTTCTAAGGCACTTGCGAGCAATCTAGTTCTTTCGGCAATTTGTTTATAGGTAAATCTTTGAATTCCACTTGCCGTTCTTGAGACAACTTGCTTCTTCAGAAAATACTTTTCGGCTCTGTCAATCATTTGCGTCATCGTTAAAGGTGTTTGCATCATAATTAATCAATCCCCCCTACTAATGAAAACGATTTAATTTCATAGTATTCTATGAAGTTTAACCTATAAAATATTCGACATATACCTCAATAAATCCTCTATTGAGAACGAAACTTAACAAAAAATTCCCCTGCTCCATTAAGCAGGAGAACCTTTTTCAGAGAATATTTCATCTAAAATTTTTATTTTTTCCTCTGTATAAGCTACAAAACCATCGTTATAGGATTTCGGATCCTTTGGATTCGCAAAGTGCGTAATCTTCCCTGTCAGAGGATCGACAAATTTACTAGCTGCTCCGCAACCAAGACCGATAATCGTTTGTACTTCCTCCATAATCATAATATTATAGATGCTTTCTTGACCAGGAAGAGAATAACCTACGTTCTCAAGATTCCCAAGGATGTTTTTTTGTCTATATAAATAGTAAGGCACATAGCCATGGGAGGAAGTCCAGTTCTCTGCGAGCTCCATCATGTTTTCGACTTCGCTTCGATCCGCAACTTTATATTTTTCTTTATTCTTGGTCATTTCTGAAGCACGCTTAAACGACAAAGTATGAACCGTCAAGGATTCCGGCATGAGCTTTTCAGTTTCAGCTAGTGAGTGAGTAAACTCAGGTATTCCTTCCCCTGGCAAACCAATGATTAAGTCCATATTTATATTATTCATACCCATCTCTCGTGCTAGATGATATTTTTCAATCGTTTCCGTTACTGTGTGATGTCTCCCGATTGCCTTTAACGTTTCCTGAGTATACGACTGTGGATTAATACTAATTCGATCAATCTTCCATTTATTTAACACTTCTAATTTTTCAGGAGTGATGGTATCCGGACGACCTGCTTCGACTGTAATTTCACGGATTTTGTCAACATCAGGAAACGAAGAATACATTTCTTCATAGAGCATGTCCATTTCTTCAGCGGTAATACTTGTGGGTGTACCGCCTCCATAGTATACCGTCGTGATTCGGATGCCCTTTTCTTTTAACCATGCTCCTATTTTCTTCATTTCATAATGAAGGCCTCCTAAGAAGGAATCGACAGAACCTTGACGACCATTAATTGCATAGGCCGGGAAGGTGCAATAGGCACATTTTGTTGGGCAGAACGGAATGCCGATATAAATACTAACTTCCTTTTGGAGATGATAAAGGTCAGGGACAACAGTTAATTGACGTTCAACAATTTGCTGCATAAGCGCAATTTTTTCATCTGTAATCAGGTAGTCTGCCTTTAGTTGCTGATGGGCAGTAGTTAATGGAATGCCTTCCTGCACTTTTTTGTGAAGCAATTTTGTTGGTCGAACCCCGGTTAAGATCCCCCATTTTTGTTTAATGCCTGTATAGTCCTGCAATACAGTTAGGTATACGTGGGACACTGCGTTTTTAATTTGTTTAAAGAATTCTTTTTCTGAATCAGTTGCCTGTAATTCTTTTTGGTATTCAGCAGATTGAATTTTTCCATTATTGTCACTCAATTCTGCAGAAACTAGGACATTCCGCTGAACTTGCAAATCAAATTTTATTTGTAAATCAGCTGCATCGCTGCTTGACGTTAAAATCTGTGATTCTTCAAAAAATAAATTGGCGATTAGCCTGAGCGGTCGATTGAATCTTTCATCCTCTAACCCTATGATTGAAATTCGCAAAAAAATCACCTCATTTTTAGCTCCCTTAAGTGTACATAAATGAAAAAATAAGGTCAATACAGTGGAAGTTATTCCAAAAAAAAGATATCAAGGGCTACCACCGATGATATCTTTCACAAGTTAATTTTTTATGATTTTCATTTTTCTTAAAAACTCAATTGGCTGTTGTTTTCTAAAGTGTTCTTTTACCATATAGGCAACACCTTGTTCATTTTGCGATCTTGTTACCCAATCAGAAGCTTTTTTCACAGCGAAATCAGCATTCCACATGGAAACACCCAATCCCGCTGCTTCAATGAGTGGAATATCATCGAGTCCATCACCAATATATACGATTTCTTTTGTTTTAATTCCCAGTTGATTGGCTAGATAGGTTAGTCCATTAAGCTTAGATACACCTGAAGGAACTATATCTAATCTTAATGAATCAAGTTCAATGATTTCAATCTCCGTAAACATTTTACTAAGTGCATTTTTCGCATCCTTCAAGTCACTCTTTTCTTCAAAATAGACCTCAATTTTTGGTGGAGTGACAGGTTGTTCATGTAAATGTTCGCTTAATGAAGAAACAAATTGCTGCGAATAAAAGACGGGGTCTCCAGATGTAAATATGGTTTTTGCCAAAAGATTATTGTGAAGCTTTAATTTATTCGCAAGGGAAAACTGTTCATGAACCAGCCGAATTTGACACGTCATGGCTTCAAGGAAACGAACAGTATCATAAGTAATGTCCTCATTAATCCTTTTAATATATACTGGTTTTTCAACTTCACTAGCAATTAATGCACCTTGATGTGTTATTAAAGGTAATTTTATTTTTAATGCCTTAGCCACTTTCCGTGCAGAGGGAAAGCTCCGCGATGTAACGAGTGTGACATAAATTCCTTTTTGCTGAACGTATTCAATGGCATCTTTTGTTGACTTATGAATCTTTCCATTTGTCTGAAGAAGCGTTCCATCAATATTTAAAGCAAGCAAACGATAAATCATTTTGTTGCCCCCTGTCTTGGTGAAGTTACCCTTATATCACTTTTATGACATGTTAGCCATTTATATGACTACACCAAGACTAAGAAAAAACCTTCGGTGTCACCGAAGGTTTGAAGGTTTGAATGTTTATCCCGCATTAACGGGCAGTAAGCTCCCCTTCAAGACTTTAAAGTCAATTAAAGTTTAAATGGGGGACCTACTGCCCGTAAAAGCCCGATTGGTTCAACTAACAATCAGTGGGGGATGGACCCCTCCCCACCGATTGAAGTTTCACTTTATTGCATTTTCCCGTAAAGCTCTTCTAATGGTTTCATAATAATTTGGTTTAACTCACCAATAATCATACTCATTCTTTGTTCTGCTTGCATGAGGTGGGCAATTTTTGGATTTTGCTGGACTTGTGCAACTGTTGCTTGGGCCTGCTGTACTTCTTGCTCAGAAATATTTTGTCCCATCATTTGTTTCTGTTGCAGATTCATTTGCATTTGACGGAACTGGTCAAACATTTTTTTGGCTGTCGGATCTGCATTTACTTCGTTATAAGCCTGCTGTAGTGCTCTATACTCATCGCTTTGACGAATAGCAGCTTCAAGTGCATGGGCGGAATCATATAAATTAATTGCCATTTTTGGTCACTCCTTTTGTGTTAAACAATTCCAATCAACTATAACAAACTATTCTTCGAAATGCGAGAATGTTCAATTCACCAATTGTATTGGATTCACATACCTTACTATATCAACTTATGCCTATATACACACTGATATTAGCAAATGAGGAGTGATTATGTCTTTTTTATTTTCAAACATAACAATTGTTCCAAAGGTTTCTTCCAAAGGAATGGACCGCTTTGTACAAATGTCGATTCAATTGTTTCATCACTTACGACTAAATAGGGATCAGGAATTAATAATCACGATTGGAAGAACCTCTAAAAATATAAAAATACAAATCGTTGATACGGAACATAATATGCTAATTTTACCCGAATGGTTGATGAGAGACTTTGATTTACCTATTAAAAAAATAAAATTCCAGGCATTTTACTCCCCTAACATAAACACGCTTCAACTTGGTCCAATTATCGGATTAATAACCGAAGTCGGAGCGGATGAATTCAATCAACCCTTTTTTCATTCGATCCATGGTTTTTGTGAAGAACTCCATCTTGGCATTCTTGAAAATGGCGGTCTCTTTTATGTATTTTCCTTGGACGACTTTTCACGGCAAGGATACTATTTTGAAGAAGACAAATGGATCCCAGCCCAGCTACCTATTCCTGACGTTATTTATAACCGGATTCATTCCCGAAGACAAGAGAAAACGGATCAATTTCAGCAATTTCGCAAAAAAATTGAATCGTTAAATATTCCTATTTTTAATGACCGCTTTTTATCAAAATGGGAAGTGTATAAACACTTAAACGACCAAAGTCATCTCCATTCCTTTATTCCAGAAACAAAAATTTTTTCAAAAGAGAATTTATTTGACTTTGCGCAAAAATATGAAACGGTCTTTATTAAGCCTGTTCATGGCAGTCAGGGCAGAAATATTATCAAAATACTAAAGATCAGGGAAAACTTTTTTTCTATCCAAACATCGTTTACAAGCAGCACCAAAAATATAGATCAGATTTTTTCACTCAATGAAATCTATCAACAAATAAAACCGCTGCTCACCAATCGAATTTTTCTCATTCAGCAAGGAATTCCCTTGCTTACACATAATACCTCTGCTATGGATTTTCGGGTGTTATGTCATAAGAATGAAATACATTCTTGGAACATTACTTCAATTGTTGCTCGAGTTGCGGCTGACCAAGAATTTGTCTCCAATTTAGCGAGGGGCGGAACAATCCTTCGCCCACTTATTGCTTTACAAACATGTATGGAACCAAAGAGTGCTTCTGAAGCACTTTCCCTTATGAAGGAGCTGGCCGTTGAAATCGCAGAATGTATTAGTCGATGCTCAAATGGTATTACTGGGGAACTCGGAGTTGACATTGGAATTGACAACAATGGAAGGCCTTGGTTAATAGAGGTAAACTCAAAACCTTCCAAGCTTTTTGAAGATGGGCAAGGGAAAATAAGACCATCAGCAAGAGCGATCATCCATTTTTGTACAAAGCTAGCAAAGGACGTTATTACTGATAAGGAGGTTCGATAATTTTGATTGGATTTGGAATTATGTCCTTAAACCTCGAAAGTGAAGTTTCCTATATTAACGAAATTGCTCGTCTTGCGGATTCGTGTGAAATGGAATGCTTTCGCTTCCTTCCCTCTCTGATTAATCCGCATACACTTCAAGTACGAGGTAAACAATTTGATCCAAAATCACAGCAGTGGATTGAAGGTGAATTTTCAATCCCAACCATTATTTATGATCGTTGTTTTTACGGAGACGATGAACATTCGAAGATTTGCCTTCCCATTGTCTCTTGGTTAAAAAGTAGAAATGATATTACCTTTTTGGGATATGGATTACCAAATAAACTTGATCTCTATGATTCCCTAAAAAACACACCATTGGCTGCTTATTTACCACCTACTCAATTAGCGGCTGATGCAAACATCATCTTAAAAGAACTAAATAAGTTGAAAAAAATCATCTTAAAACCGACTAATGGTTCCCAAGGGTTTGGCATTTATTCATTAAAGAAAAACGATAAAACCTTTCATGTAAAAACAGAAAAACAGAAGCAAATAATATCACGAATTTTTCCAAATGAGGCCAAGCTCATTCAATGGTTACAATCATTAATCAGTCAGCGTGAATACCTGCTCCAGCCCTTTCTGGAATTGTCCAATAATGAGTATCAGCCTTTTGATATTCGCGTTCTCTTGCAAAAGAATAATCAGGGAGTTTGGGGAGAACAAGGCAAGGGTATTCGCGTTGGAAGTCCTGGCGGCATATTATCA
Source organism: Neobacillus pocheonensis (assembly GCF_050477905.1). Classification (NCBI taxonomy): domain Bacteria; kingdom Bacillati; phylum Bacillota; class Bacilli; order Caryophanales; family Bacillaceae; genus Neobacillus; species Neobacillus pocheonensis. The sequence continues at coordinate 56,707 of NZ_JBCNAD010000066.1, forward strand.
AACTTAAGTGCCGGTGGCTCCGTCATTAGCTTTTCCGATTGGACTTCATCCCTTCCACCGACTAAAGGAAAGTATATTCGGGAGGAAATAGATTATATTCTATCCCAACTCCCCCGTTTACTTGAGGAAGAATTTTTGCCATTATTTGAGCTTGGAGTGGACATCGGTATTGCTAAAAACGGATCGATTTGGATTCTAGATATAAATTCTAAGCCAGGAAGAAAGGTTATTCTGGAAACCCAGCCACAATTGCAGGAGACACTTTTCCTAGCCCCGCTTCTGTATGGAAAACAACTTTTTCTGATGGGGCAATCAGAAAGGAAGATTTTTCATGAGAAAACGTTATCTCATTGAGGTTGCACAAAATAATCAATTAGTTGTTTTTTGCCCTCCTTCCTTTCTTCAAGATAAAGTAATAAAAAGAATTGCATTCGGGTTAACATCAATGGAGGTAGATTTTCTCCCCCATCCCGAACAAACTGACCGTATTGTGATTAGTAAAGAAATTCAAAAAGCAATCCATTTCCCAGACATCCATATCCCACTCCATGCCTTCTTAAAAGACGAAATCCTTTTCATTGGACCACTGGTTGGAATCTTTACAGCTGGATTTACGCAAGTTCAGGATCAGCCCATTGGTGAAAGAACATTGTTTTTTTCAAAACTTTTATCGGTTAATAAAGCGGTTGGTGCCCTTGCATTCCTCTTTGGAGAGCAGCATATTGATTGGAAACGCGGGATTATTGAAGGATACTTTTATGATGATCATACTTGGAAAAATATTGAGGTTTCCTTCCCTAATGTTATTTACGACCGCCTTCCCAACCGCCAAAGTGAAGGAATCCCTAAATTAATGAAAGTGAAAGAACGTTTGCAAAAAGAATGTCTTATTCCATGGTATAATCCTGGCTTTTTTAATAAGCTTGATATTTATGATCGGCTTCAGCAGGATGGATCCGTTGAAACCTATCTTCCTGAAACACATCCATTTACCTCCTTTTCTATAATTGAAACAATGCTTTCAAATTATGGCCATGTTTTTATAAAACCTAAAAATGGCAGTTTGGGTTTAGGGATTCATCAGATAATCTTTGATAAGCTTACAGGTGCCTACTTTTGCCGTTACCAGGACGATGCTGGAGTTAATCGGCTACGGAAATTTTCAAGCTTAGAGAGATTGTTTCAGAATGTATTTGCTGACCAATCTCTTGAAAAAATGCTTGTACAGCAAGGTATACATTTACTCAGACAGGATGCTCGTCCAATTGATTTCCGGATTCATACGAATAAGGATGAGGAAGGTCTTTGGCATGTTACAGCGATTGCCGCAAAAATTGCAGGTGTTGGCAGCGTTACAACACACGCAAGAAGCGGAGGTTTGATTAAAACATTGGAAGAAATTTTTCCTAAAGATGAATGTAAGTTATTTACGGAAAAACTTTCTAATGCAGCACTTTTATTAAGTACCGCAATTGATAAAAATGTTACAGGAATTATTGGCGAGATTGGGTTTGATTTAGGCATCGACCGAAACGGTGAAGTTTGGCTCTTTGAAGCAAATTCTAAACCAGGCAGATCCATCTTCAGCCATCCTTCATTGCAGCCATTTGATTTTTTAACACGTAAATTATCGCTCGCTTTTGCAGTATTTTTAACCGAACAATCTTTGTTACATCCAGAGGAATTGTTCAAATGAATATTGTTAATAAAACTCCGCTCATTGGGATTATGACAGCTCGTAAAGCCTCGGGTGAAATAACTGGCAATGGTCCGCTTTTTATAGAAATACAAAAAAAGCTTATTTCTCTAAATGGAATAAGCTTTATTTTTACACTCGAAGGGGTAGAAGATGATTGCATTCATGGATATATCTTTTCACCGGATGAAAACCGCTGGATAAAGGAAAAATTTCCATTTCCAGACTTAGTTTATAATCGAATTCCGTTCCGAAAATTGGAACGAGATGAACAGTGCCAACACTTTTTTTCACTGTTAAAGATAAAAAGAATTCCTTTTTTTAACCCTTGCTTTATCGATAAATATGAATTGTACGATTTGTTTAAAGATCATTCGATTGTTCAGCATTTTTTACCAGAAACCATACTTGTTCAAACAAAAGGTGATTTATATTCTTTTTTAAAAAAACATAACAGGATTTATTTAAAACCAAGGCTAGCTTCAAAAGGAAAGGGTATCTTCCGTTTAAAAAACATTAATTCCACGGAAATAGAACTAGAAGGATTAGAGATAACGGAAACCTATCATTCCTTTCAACATTTTTGGGAGGAATGGAGCAAGGAGCTTTCTAATCAAAAATACATCGCTCAGGAAGAGATATTATCAGCCAAATTTCAAGGCGCACGATTTGATTTTAGAATCCTCGCCCATGCAATTGATGATGATTATGCTATAACCGGGATTGGCATTCGGCAATCACAGACTCAGCATCTTACAACTCATATCCCTGCAGGAGGCCGCATGCTCCCCTACAAGCAAGTCCAATCCAACGACCACGATAATTTCATTCAAATGATTGTTCCTCATATCGGCAGTGCTTTATCAGAACAGTATGGGTTTTTCGGAGAATTTTCAATTGATGCAGGGGTAAGTAACACAGGACAATATTATATTTTCGAAGTAAACTCAAAACCAATGAGCTTTGATGAAACAGAAATTGAAGAGAAAAAAATCACGGAGCTTTGCCGTTTATTCTTCCAGCTGACAAATACAGAAAAAAATATTTAAATAATCTCTTAAACACGGTAATCTATATATAAACTGAGATATCAAAGGGGGATTATTGCTATGCTCATGCACTTTCAGTTTAAACCTTTATTTGAGAATAAAAATATTCCTGGCTGGAATTTTTCCTTTTATTTTAAAAAGCAAAGATTTACAGGCATCTACCACCAAACTGGAAAAATCGAATGGACGACAAATACTCCTGTAGAAGAAGATATTGAAGCATTAACGAGTCAGATTCATGAACTTATGCTCTACCATGTTTATGAATGAAAATTTATCCTTTCCACAAAATAAAGATATTAAAGGGAAAGGATTGATAATTATGGAAAAAGGCAAGGAACCGAATCAAGGCTCAGCGTTTGAGGGCAGAGATAAGGCCTTTATGGATGTTGACCGCATGATTAATGAAGGAATGTCCGGTGGCTCTGTCCACGCACGTCATGATTCAACCAATATCGAGGAAGCGCGTGAACTGGTCGAGGAACAACCGCCATATGAGTGCGACTAATAATTTTGTAGTGCTGGACCTTAAATGGCCCAGCCTTATTTATTTTCATGCCGTTATCCATTGCTGTTATAATAGAACAAACAAATTATTAATGACGGGGATTGGACAATGCTAAAAAAATTATTATCTATATATAAAAACTCTACTATGCTTCCTGATCAGCCAACTCATTCTTCCGAACAGATCTATACATTCTATGATAAAAATGAAAATGAATGGATTGGCATTCCTAAATCAGAGATAGGAGAAAAAGAGTTAACCCTTCTGAAAACGCTTTATGAGTTCGTTGAATATCAACCCGCTTCCTATTCAGTGATTGAAAAAATATGGTCTGAATTCCTATTCTCAAATGGTACTCCTCCTTCCTACCATGATGAATCCTTTATTCGATTTATCCATTTTTGTATTGACGGGGATGAGGATAATCAATTAGATATGGAGTCAGCCTTAAAAGGGTTCTTTTCTGACAAAGTCATCATTATTTGGGAGAGCAGAAATAAGGGAGTAGTTATCGAAGAGAAAAAACAAATTTCTCTTTCGGAAGATGAATTGATTTCAATGGCTGAAACGCTAGAAAGTGATTTCTACGTAAAAATCTCCTTTTTTATCGGTAAGCTAAATCCTTTTTCCTATCTGCTTCGGTCAGCCTATCTCCAGGAAAAAGAATATTTTTCATTTGCGCTTGCAAATCTTGATACGCAAGCAATCCTTACTTTTGAGCGAGTGTTCCCTGCATATTTAGTACGGCATATGTCAGCAGAATTAACACAAAAAATTAATCAGGAGATATTAGAGGTTTTCACTAGTGATTACGAAATGTTTTCTACCATTAAAGTTTTTCTAGAGAACAACTTAAACGCAAGCATGACAGCAAAAAAATTATATATCCACAGAAATACTCTGCAATATCGAATCGACAAATTTACAGAAAAAACTGGGATTGGGTTAAAGGATTTTTACGGGGCATTCACCGTCTTTTTAGCATGTCTTTTGTTTGAACAGCAAAAAAAATAACAATATGCCCAAAAAAGCGTTTTCAATCTTTGTGCAAAATGTCTATATAGATTTTTATCCCATCCCTGTACACTAAAGTTACCAAATGAAACAGGGAGGAAAAACAAAATGGCAGAATTAAAATTAGATCATATTTATAAAATTTATGATAATAAGGTAACAGCTGTTCAAGACTTCAATTTACATATTGAAGATAAGGAATTTATCGTATTTGTTGGCCCGTCAGGCTGTGGAAAATCAACCACGCTTAGAATGGTTGCTGGTCTTGAAGATATTTCAAAAGGTGATTTCTACATTGACGGAAAAAGAGTCAACGATGTAGCTCCAAAAGATCGTGACATTGCAATGGTTTTCCAAAACTACGCCCTTTATCCTCATATGACCGTTTATGATAACATGGCATTTGGATTAAAGCTTCGCAAATTCCCAAAAGATGAAATTGACCGTCGTGTAAAAGAAGCAGCAAAAATTCTAGGATTAGAAGCTTATTTAACTCGTAAACCAAAAGCTCTTTCAGGCGGGCAGCGCCAACGTGTTGCTTTAGGCCGTGCCATCGTTCGTGATGCCAAAGTATTCTTAATGGACGAGCCTCTTTCCAACCTTGATGCAAAGCTTCGTGTAGCAATGCGTGCTGAAATTGCCAAGCTTCACCGCCGCTTAAATACAACAACCATTTATGTTACCCATGACCAAACAGAAGCTATGACAATGGCTTCACGTTTAGTAGTTATGAAAGACGGGATCATTCAACAGGTTGGTACGCCAAAAGAAGTATATGAAAAACCAGAAAATGTGTTTGTTGGCGGCTTTATCGGGTCTCCAGCGATGAACTTCTTCAATGGAAAGCTTGAAGATGGTAAATTTGTAATCGGCAAAACTTCTATCGCTGTTCCAGAGGGTAAAATGAAATACCTCCGTGAGCAGGGTTACGTTGGAAAATCAATTATCCTTGGTGTTCGTCCAGAAGATATTCATGATGAACCTCTCTTCATTGATGCATCTGTTGGTACAAAGATTACGGCTCAAATTGATGTAGCAGAATTAACCGGTGCAGAGTTAATGGTATATTCTACACTAGGTGAGCAGGACTTTGTGGCCCGTCTTGATTCACGTACGGATATTAAACCTGGTGATAAATTAGAGCTTGCATTTGATTTAAATAAAGCTCACTTCTTTGATGCTGACACAGAAGGACGAATCCGTCCTTAATAATTTGCAAGCAAGCCCCGTCGATCGATTACGGGGCTTATTCTTTTATAAAGATGATTTCATCTTTATGGCAGGTTGGACAACGATAAAGATGTGGACACTTTTGCCCTGAGTTGGTATCTGGAAAACCATCCTCCATTTTCATTAGATCAATTTCCATATATGGACTGTAATCATCATAATAATCCATCAGTCTACCGCTTTCCATCATAGAATCCCCGCAGTTTGCGCAAATTAAATAGGCTTGTCTCAAACCATTACATACTGGACAAATCGCCATATATTTCACCCTTTTAGTTAGTAGATACTTTTAGTTTGTGTTACTTCTCCCGCACTAAGTAATGGAATAATTTACTATTCAATTCTTTTGAATAAGTCTTTACCTTTTAATCATAATAAGATTACAAGCAACACATTACAGCGATGGATGAAACCAACAAAGGGTAATAACCGGTGCAACTCCGGATCATCCAACCAAAACATAATTTCTCCCATACTAATAATTTTTATCAAAGCAAAATTGATAATATGGGTTAGGCCATGGTGGCAATGGTTTTCCATTATGGTTCAATACCATACTAACCCCAAACTTATTAAGAGGAGTGTTATTCAACTATGGCTAGTAACAACAACTCTAATCAACTTTTAGTACCAGGCGTCGAACAAGCTCTTAGTCAAATGAAGTATGAAATCGCAACAGAATTTGGTGTAAATCTTGGTGCAGACACTACTTCACGTGCCAACGGTTCTGTAGGTGGAGAAATTACCAAGCGTCTTGTTCAAATGGCTGAGTCTCAACTTGGCGGCGGCTTCCGTTAATTTTTTAGCAAAACCATATATCCCAATTAAATAATATGGCTTAGCCCCTTCCTTTATAGGAGGGGGCTTTCAATTTAGTCTAAATCATATTTTCTGGTTTAATCCATTGGTCAAATTGACTCTCGGAAACATAGCCAGTTTTAATGGCAGCTTCCTTTAAAGTGCTGTTTTCCTTAAATGCAAGTTTGGCTATTTCTGCTGCTTTTTCATAGCCAATATATGGATTTAAGGCTGTAACGAGCATTAATGATCGTGATACATGCTCCTTAATGACTTGTTCATTTGCCTCTATTCCAATGGCACAGTTTTCATTGAAGGAGCGGATGCCATCTGTCAGCAGCCTAATTGATTGGATTAGATTATAAATAATCACTGGTTTAAAAACATTTAGCTCGAAATTCCCTTGACTTGCAGCAAAACTGATAACCGCATCGTTCCCAAAGACCTGGCATGCGACCATCGTTAATGCTTCGCTTTGGGTTGGATTCACTTTCCCTGGCATGATTGAGCTCCCTGGTTCGTTCGCTGGAATAATGATCTCGCCAATCCCACTTCTTGGTCCGCTTGCAAGCCAGCGGACATCATTGGCAATTTTCATGAGGTCGGCTGCTAATGCTTTTAGTGCCCCATGTGTATAAACAATTTCATCATGGCTGGTTAGGGCATGAAATTTATTTTTTGAAGATTTGAAGGGATTTCCAGTTAGCTTTTCGAGTTGTTCTGCCGCCTTATCCCCAAACTCTGGGCCTGCATTAATGCCTGTGCCAACGGCTGTTCCGCCAATTGCTAAATCGAGAAGATATTGGCTAGCTTCCTTTACCATTTTTTCATTCTTCTCAAGCATATGCCTCCAGCCGCTCATTTCCTGACCAAGTGTTAGCGGTGTTGCATCCTGTAGATGAGTCCTTCCGATTTTTACTATTTTTGAAAAAGATTTTTCTTTTTCTTGGAGGGTATTTTTTAACTCCTGTATCGCAGGGAGCAGGTTTTCGGTAATTTTTATAAAAGCAGCAATATGCATTGCGGTGGGAAATGTATCATTTGAGCTTTGTGACATGTTAACATCATCATTTGGATGAACTCGCTCTTGACTTCCTTGCTCCTTTAACCAATCATTAGCCCGATTCGCAATGACTTCATTTACATTCATATTGGTTTGGGTTCCACTTCCGGTTTGCCAGACCACGAGGGGAAAATGGTCATTAAAATCTCCATTCAAAAGTTGATCACATACAAGGGTAATGGCATTCTTTTTTTGTTCAATTAACTTACCGGTTTGAAAATTAACGATGGCAGCCGCTTTTTTGATATAAGTCAAACCATAAATGAGCTCAATTGGCATTTTTTCTGTGCCAATTTTAAAATTTTGTTTACTCCTCTGTGTTTGTGCTCCCCAAAATTTATCTGCAGGTACTTGAATTTCACCAAGGGTATCTTTTTCGATCCTAAATTTCTCCATAGTTTTCCACCTCACAATTTCGTATACTTCAATATGTATACCCATTCCAATTGATTTTCTTCCTAAAAATAAAAAAAAACTACAGACACTTGTCTGCAGCCTAGGATTTAATGATGGTGTATCCGATATAATAAGAGAGGATTAAAAAACTACCGATTAAAAGGACAATGTTATACTCTGACATTTAGACCCCACCCCAATTTTTATTAAATGCTAAACATTTTTAATCTAACATGAGAGCGATTATTTACCAGTGATGATTATTACACATTGGTGTCTAAGGAGTGAACTTTTTGTGAACATTTGCCTTTTTGGGGCAACCGGAAGAGTAGGTTCAGTTATTATAGAAAATATTTTATCCCAGCAACTTTCTGCTCAGGTCCTTGTAAGAGATTTGAAAAAAATTAATTTTCATGCCGAGGGTGTTAAAGTATGGGAAGGTAATGTTTTAAATGAAACGGATATTGCTAATACAATTAAAGGGGCTGACATCGTAGTTAGCGCTTTAAATACTGATGGGAGTGCGACACTTTCCGAATCTATACCTTATATCATCAGTCAAATGAAAAAAGAAGGAATAAAACGAATTATAACCATTGGAACTGCGGGAATCCTTCAGGCCCGTTCCGCACCACATTTATATCGATTCCAATCGCCGGAGTCGAAACGAAAGAGTACCCGTGATGCTGAGGAGCATTTAAAAGCTTATTTGTTATTAAAGGATTCTGGGCTTGATTGGACGATTGTCTGTCCAACTTATTTACCTGTAGGGGAAAGAATGGGGCATTATCGATTCGAAAAGGACTTTCTTCCCGAAAATCCTACTTCCATTTCGATTTATGATACTGGGGATTTTGCTTTTGCACAGATATTTAGTACTGAGTTTATTGGCTTTAGGGTTGGACTTACATACTAATGAAGAGAGGTTCCTCTTAGGTGAGGAGTCTCTCTTCTTGTACTGTGGTGAAAACAGATATCATATTGTTTTATCGAGATCTGTCCTTCATCTGGTTATATGGGACATTTCCCTTTATTATCAACCAGGTTTTGTCCTATAGATACCTCCTATGGGACATTTCCCTTTATTTTCAACCAGGTTTTGTCCCATAGACACCTCCTATGGGACATTTCCCTTTATTATCAACCGGGTTTTGTCCCATAGACATCTCCTATGGGACATTTCCCTTTATTTTCAACCGGGTTTTGTCCCATAGACATCTCCTATGGGACATTTCCCTTTATTATCAACCAGGTTTTGTCCCATAGACACCTCTTTTGGGACATTTCCCATGATTTTTTATCAAGTTTTGTCCCATAGAGTTACCTCTACATTCCCTGAACTACCCTGCCAGTTCACTTCCACCCTGCTGCAGCTGATACATCTGATAATATTTGCCCTTACCAGCCATCAACTCATCGTGTGTTCCTCTTTCCACGATTGTACCTCGATCTAGCACTAGGATTTGATCCGCATTTCGGATGGTGGATAAGCGGTGGGCAATGATGAAGGTTGTTCTACCCTTCTTTAACACGTCCATCGCTTCTTGAATGAGAGCCTCTGTTTCGGTATCTATACTGGAGGTCGCCTCATCGAGGATAAGGATCGCTGGATTAAACGCAAGCGCCCTAGCAAAAGAGATAAGTTGACGCTGGCCGCTAGACAAGGTGCTTCCCTTCTCTATCACAGGCTCATCATAACCATTATCTAAATTCTTAAAGACCTTTTCTGCGCCAACATCCTTTAAAGCCTTCTCCACTTTTTCCCGCGAAATTGCAGGATCATTAAGGCTAACATTTGAGGCAATCGTTCCTGTAAACAAATACGGATCTTGCAAGACAATTCCCATATGATTACGAACTGTCTGCCGTGACTCACTTTCAATATCTTTTCCATCGATCATAATTTTTCCTTTTTGGCAGTCGTAAAAACGGAAAAGCAAATTCATAATCGAACTTTTTCCAGAGCCAGTATGACCGACAAGGGCAACTGTTTCACCATGCTTCGCTTCAAAATTGATATTCTTAAGGACATATTCACCATCTTTATATCCGAATGAAACATTATCGAAAGTTACATTCCCTTTAAAGCGTGAAATCCTCTCAGTGCTCACATTTTCACCTTGCTCATCCATCAATTTAAAAACACGTTCACCGGCAACCAGTGCCTGCTCCAAATTCGCCAATTGATTCACAATCCCTTGAACCGGCTGGAAGAGGCGATTGATATAATCCACAAAAGCATAGAGCATCCCAAGTGAGATAATATTATCTGGGAGTAAGGCTTGCGCACCAAAATACCAAATAAATGCAACAAATATGAGATTTCTCAATATACCCACTAAATTATGCGATGTTAACGAATTCAAGCTTAACAATTTGTTTTGGAACGTAAATTGCTCGTGATTAAGCTGTTCGAACTCCTCTTTTGTTTGCTTTTCCCTGCTAAAAGCTTGAATAATCGTCATTCCTTGAATTGACTCATTGATCATGGCGTTAATATCGCTGTTGCGTGACCGAATAACCCGATTATACTTGGATGCATATTTACGATATACCAATGTCCAGATATAAAGGATTGGCAATAATATTAAACAAATCGCCGCTAGCTTCACGTTCAAAATAAACAAGGCAACATAAATACCGGTTATATAAATCGCACTTGTAAAAAAGGTAGAAAGAACGGTTACGTAAAGCTCCCGAATAGCTTCGGTATCATTCGTTATTCTTGCCACTACCTTTCCTGCAGGGAGATTATCAAAATATTGGATCGGCAGCCGCTGGATATGACCAAAAATATCATCACGCATCTTTTGGATAATCCGGTTAGCAGACTTCTTCAAAAGAAAGTGCTCACCAAATTGAAATATGGCTGAAACTACTAATAGACCAAAATAAATGATCAATAGTTGAATAATCCCAAGAATTTCTGGCTGATAAAATTTTAGGAGTTCACTTCCCTTTAGGATTTTTGCCGGATATTCAGCTTCCTGATCTCCTTTTTTGATAACTATAGTACCTTCCTTAAACGTTCTCTTCCCATCATAATCAAGCTTCTGACCAACGAAAACAAACTTTGTTCCCACTTGAAGAATTCGGATTTCCGGTCCTTTCTGTTCACCACTTGCAAAATACTTTTCCCTTTTGTAAAAATGGCCGTTATATTGTACTGATTTCTCGCCGTTCCCCGATTCATACCATTTTGACTCAATCCCTAAAATATGTTGATCAATCACTTTTTTCGCGATAAAGGGACCTGCGAGATCGGTTACCACCGAGATGGTAAGCATGATCAAGGCAGCAGCAATTATTTTTTTATAAATCAATGCGTACTTGATTAATCTTCTGCCTGTTGTCATGTTGTCACCTCTTCTTCTTCTGCAGTATTCTCAACCTGCTGGCGTAAAAATTGTTCCTTATACCAGCCATCCGCCCGTAAAAGCTGCTCATGTGTCCCTTCTTCTATCACTTTTCCTTCATCGAGGACAATGATTTGGTCAGCATGCTGCACAGCTGACATTCTGTGTGTGGTAATAATCGTTGTTTTATTACTTCTAACTTGACGGATATTATCAATAATTCTTTTTTCTGTTTTGGCATCTACCGCCGATAACGAATCATCGAGAATCAGAATCTCTGGATTTTTAATCAGTGCCCGGGCAATCGATATCCTTTGTTTTTGCCCGCCGGAAAGAGCCACGCCCTTTTCACCAACTAAGGTATTTAACCCTTCTGGAAGCATTTCAAGATCCTTTCGGAATGCTGCAAGATTAATAGCATTCTCTAAATCCTGGATACTTGCATCCTGCCTGCCAAAAAGGATATTTTCCTTTACACTTCTTGAAAACAGTACATGGTCCTGCGGCACATAGCCAATCCAATGGCGCACTTGTTCAAGCGACTGCTCCTCTAATGGAACACCAGCAATCGACAATTCCCCTGTTCCGAGCGGGTACTGCCTTAATAATTGTTTAATAAAGGTCGTTTTTCCGCTCCCTGTTTTTCCGACAATCCCCAGCGTTTGACCTTGAAATAACTGGACATTTACCTCTTCCAAATTATTATTTTTAGAAGAAGGATAACGAAAGGTTACTTTTTGATAATAGATGTTATCAGCAGTAACGACTTCTACTGGCTTAACTGGATCTTGAACCTCTTCCTTGTAGGCAAGTGTTTCATTGACTCGGTCTAGTGAAGCATTTCCCCGCTGCATAATATTAATTAACTCACCAATCGCAAACATAGGCCAAATCAGCATTCCTAAATAAACATTGAAAGAAACAAGATTGCCTAACGTGATTGATTGATGAAAAACTAAATAGGCTCCATAGCCTAGTCCGATCAAGTAACTAATTCCAACAAGAATTTTGATGGTGGGATCAAATAACGAATCAATCCTCGCCACTTTAAGATTTTTTTGATAAACATCTTCAGTTAATTCATGAAAACGACCGCAGTCAGCCTGCTCTTGCACATAGGCGCGGATTACCCGCACTCCTGCTACTGACTCCAACACACGATCATTTAATTCACCGAAAGCATCCTGCGCTTCCATAAAGCGAGTGTGGATTCTTTTCCCATAAATCTGCATCAAAATGGCCATAATTGGTAAGGGAATAATCGCAGCTAAGGTTAGCTTCCAGCTTATCAATAGTCCCATCGTCACCAATAGCGTCAGCATCCAAACGCTAGAGTCCACCAGTGTTAAAATACCAAATCCGGCGGTAATCGAAATCGCTTTTAAATCATTAGTAGCCCTAGCCATTAAATCCCCTGTTCGATTTTTCTCATAAAAAGTTGGAGTCATTTTTAAGAGATGCTGAACAAAACGTGAACGAAGTTTTCTTTCAATAAGGAATGCTCCCCCAAACAAGCGATACATCCAGACATAGGTGATTCCATAGGATGAGAGCATAATCAATATGAGATATCCTAAATACTTAAAAATTTTATCTTTGCTCATTACGCCTAGATGAATATCATCAATCGCCATTCCAATTAATTTTGGCGGCAACACATCTAATATTCCAACTAATATTAATAAACTAATCGCAATAACATATCTCTGCCAGTTTTCTTTAAAAAACCAGCTTAATTTTTTTAAGACCGAAAACATGATGGTTCTTCCCCCTTTTGTTTAACTATCCGCCTTCTATCTCCTCTGACAAATGAATGTGGCTGAACTCGAAGTATTTTAACATCACATGTTCCTCCCCCTAATCGATGATTATTTATAAAAAAAGAGACATACCGCAGTATTAGTGCAGTATGCCCCTAGAAAAAAAGAGACAAAAAAACACACGTCACGCATCAATAAAGAACGCAACCTGTGTCTTGTCATTTGTAAAATAAAGGTATGAAAGGAATTAACGCGAAATCACTTTAGGACAGGTTACACTCATATATTCAATTTTGAAAGTAGATACTCTTATTTTCATCATGGCGCAACCCTCCGTTTCCTTTTATTTCTTCCTTTGTTAGATTATCACCAGTTTAATTGAAAGTCAATTCCCATTTTTCAAAATCATTCTGCCCAAACCGCCGTTCCATAAGCGATCAGTTCAGATGCCCCCTGCATAACCGAGCTCGATTGTAATCTCATTCCGATGATGGCATTTGCTCCTAAGTCCTTTGCTTCTTCTACCATTCTTTCAATAGCCTTTTGCCTCGCTTCATTTAACATATCTGTATATTCCTTGATTTCTCCACCAACAATCGTCTTTAGACCGGCTAGTAAGTCTTTGCCAATATGCTTGGATTGGACTGTACTTCCCTTAACCAAACCGAATAATTCTTTAATTTCCCTACCTGGTAGAAATTCAGTCGTAACAATTATCATAATTTGAATTCCCTCACTTCTTTTTATGAAAAATTTTTCTCACAAATATCAAGTAAAACAGGGTTGGCATAGGCGCCTGAATAAGGCCTACTATTCCCCAAAGCCAGTAATTATGATTATGTTTACGGGCATCTAAAAATAAATATATGCTTTGCACGAGCAAAATAGCAGCGACCATGCTGATGACGGGGAGAGAATATTCTTTATTCATCTGCCAATCACCTTCTTCATGACCCTTGATCCGGTATAACCCGCGATAAAAATCGTCGTCGAAATCTGAAGGAAAATAAAAACAGCCGGCATTTGAAATAATGAAACCATAATTCCTGATAGAATGATAACGGCTACTATTAAAAAAACAGACAAATCTTTAATCAGTTTTTTCCTAATCCGCTGTTTTTCAGCTAAAACCATTTGTTCAAACCATTGAAGGTCAGGGGAATAAACAGGGAATTCGTCCATTTTATTTAATCCCTTTTGCAGCTCGGAAATTGCCGCTATTTCCTGTTTATTTGCTTGTTCGCTGTCCAATAAGATGACTTTCTGCTTCTTCACCTAGCTTCAACTCCCTTCTGACTGACTTTATTCCGTTATGAACTCTAGATTTGACTGTTCCAGGTGATATTTTCATCCATTCTCCGATTTCATCATAGGAGTAGCCATAATAATGCTTTAATATTATGGGGATGCGGACGTCCTCCGGCAATCTTCCAAGTGCCTCGAGAGCATCATTCCACTCTTCATTCCGACTTTCGAAATGCCACTTTAGCTTTCGGTAAATTTCCTCTTGTCCTTGCCAGTTCTTCTCTCTTTTTTTCTTTCTGCACTGGTCAATATATGTATTTGTCGCAATCGAAACGAGCCACGTGGAAAATTTACTTTGACCATTATAAAGGTGAATCTTTTGTATACATTTCGCCATTGTTTCCTGTGCTATTTCTTCAGCTGTATCAGGATTCATTGTAATTTTCATTAAATATTTTACAAGGAATGGATAATGTTCTTTAAACAACATGGCAAACGCAAGATGGTCCCCTTTTTTCGCATTTTTTATCAATGCATCCATTTGGCAATAGCCCTCTCTTTCCCCCATCTACCTTGCTTCTCTTATTTAAGACGTACAAAACAAAATTTCGTTCACTAAGATTTATTTTACCGATAATTTCGGAAAACAAAAAGGCATGGATTTCTCCATGCTTAATGGCCATTACCATGATTTTTATTTTTTCTGTTCTTCCCCCACTTTTCTATTTGTTTATTCCATTTATCTTCCCACTTTTGAACCTCATTATTAAACTTTTCTTGTAAATTAAATCGATTTTTTTCTTCTTTTTTCTTCATTAAGGTGGAAATATGCGTCACATTAAACCTTTGTTTGGGTTTATTTTTTAAGGCTTCGGTCATCACTTCACGAAATACAATGGAAGAACCTGTGTTGCTTGTTGGGGTGATATAATGCTCGGTATCGGTTTTGTCATAGCCAACCCATATTGCTCCCACTAGCTGAGGTGTATAGCCGACAAACCATTGATCCTTCAGACCATTAATACCCTTAATCGGAACCTGTGTCGAGCCGGTTTTTCCTGCTGTTTCCCGGCTTGGTATTTGAGCCGCTTTTCCTGTGCCTTGCTCAACAACCCCAAGGAGCATCGTGGTCATCTTATCGGTAACTGCTTTTGTCGTAACCTTCACTTTTTTCGCTTTCCACTCGGCAATCACCTTGCCCTTTGCATCAACAATTTTTTTAATAACATGTGCCTTTATTCTAACACCGTTATTCGGAAATACGGAAAAAGCTTCAGCCATGTTGAGAGGTGAGACTCCTTCATGCAATCCTCCAAGGGCTACTGATAAATTACGATCAGCTTTATCCAAAGGAATGCCGAACCGTTTAACTGAATCTAGCCCTTTTTCAATTCCGATTTCATTTAATAGCCAGACAGCTGATACATTTTTCGATTCCTTCACTGCAATATACATCGGGACTTCACCTAAATATTGATGATCATAATTACTAGGCTGATAATTTCCAAACTTCATCGGTTCATCCTTTAACATGTCCGTGATCTTCCAACCCTCTTCTAGCGCGGGTGTATAAACAGCTATTGGCTTAAATGAAGACCCAGGCTGAGTTTTTAATTGAGAGGCACGATTAAACCCCCTAAAAGTGTGTTCTCCCCTGCCGCCAACAAGTGCTCTGACGCCGCCTGTCTTCGGATCTACAAGGACACCGCCACTTTGAACAATCCGATCTTTCCCTTTCGGAAATAAGCTGTTGTTTTGATACGTTTTTTCCATGGCAGTCTGCATATTGGGATCAAGCTCTGTGTAAATTTGATAGCCACCCGTTAGTAGGTCATCTTGTGATAATCCAAACTGATGGATTGCTTCGTCTAATACCTGATCGACATAGTATGGAAATTTACCTCGGAACGGGTCGCCCCCTTTATCATCCAGTACCACTTTTTCCTGTTGGGCTTTTTCGTATTGTGCATTTGAAATGTAGCCTTGCTTTTTCATTTGTAATAAGACAAGATTTCGTCTTGCGATTGCTTTTTTCATATGTTCATAAGGATTCAGTGCAGAGGGTGCTTTAATTAATCCCGCCAGAAGAGCGGATTCACTAATGGAAAGTTCTTGAACATCCTTGGCAAAATATTTACTGGCAGCTTGTTTTATTCCATAGGTTCCATTTCCAAAATAGATTTGGTTTAAATACATCTGCAAGATTTCTTGTTTGGAATATTCCCGTTCAACTGCTAATGCTAAAAATACCTCTTCCATTTTTCTTTTTAGCGTTTTTTCGGAGGTTAGGATTGTATTTTTCGTCAGTTGTTGTGTAATCGTACTGCCTCCTTCGACCATTCCGCCTGCCTTAAGGTCACGGATAAGGGCCCTTGAGGTACCAATTAGATCGACACCACCATGTTGATAAAATCGATGGTCCTCAATGGCAATGACGGCATTTTTCATGGAATCAGGTACTTGTTTGATTGGTACACCTTCATTTTTATTTCCGGACACCTTACTCGCTAGTTTCCCATTTGTATCATAAAAAACAGTTGGCTGTGGAAGCTCATTTTTTAATTCTGATATATTTGCATTCTTGGAAAAATAGGATATGGCTCCGAAGAAGCATAAAACGATGACTAGACAGGATAGGATCAATATTTGGACCAGATGTCTTTTTTTCCAATCCTTTAATACCTTTTTCATAGCTGCCTCCAATGATCTTATGTCGGTTTTATAGAATGATGGCTCTGTTAAACTTGATTGTTGATTTGCGCTCCAGGCGCTTCGCTTTCCGCGGGCGTGCCGGAGAGCCTCCTCGGCGCTTAGGCGCCTGTGGGGTCTCCCCAGCCCCGTACTCCCGCAGGAGCCTTCGCGCCTTCCACTCCAATCAACAGTGTGAAAAAACAACAATTCCCTTTTATAAAATATAAAAAGAAAAAGACAGGCATCCCCATCTTTTAGTTATTTTCATATTATTCACTTTTAGTCAATTCTTTAAAGCGCTGTTTTGAAAGCTTTTCATCAAAGCTGCTAAAAATTCGATAATTTTTTTCATCCA
This sequence comes from Neobacillus pocheonensis, assembly GCF_050477905.1. Lineage (NCBI taxonomy): Bacteria > Bacillati > Bacillota > Bacilli > Caryophanales > Bacillaceae > Neobacillus > Neobacillus pocheonensis. The sequence goes on from NZ_JBCNAD010000066.1 coordinate 73,868, forward strand.
AAATTCGGAAATGTTTACTTAGGATATTTTGTTGAAGAATATACCCACTTTTCTTTGATATGACTCTCCACCAGATTCGGCCGCCCAACGTTTTCATTTTACGATAATCGATTCCTTCACGGGCTACCGTTTCCAACACTTCAAGCGGCTCATTTCCAAATAAAAATTGTACCGTTTCCGTTTCCCGAAAAAGGGCACAAATCGCAACGACTGTTGACCAGTTAGCAAGGACTCTTCCTTTTTCAATTTGAACAAGTGTCTTCTTTGATACACCAATGATTTCAGCCATTTTATCCTGAGTGTAGCCTGCCTCAGTCCGAATTAACCGAAGCTTTTCAGAAACTTTCAATATGATTTCATCTCTGGTCATGTTTTGCCCTTCCTTCAATAGCCTCTAGTGTAATTTTACACAAGTTTCAACTCATTTAAAAGTGATAAGGTGAGGTATTTTTAATAAATAAAAACTGCTACCCTATTTCAGATAGCAGTTTTTCATCATTATTGTATTTTTGGCGGGACCCCGCAATTACTTGAGCAGGAATCTTTTATGCCGCATGCAGCACATTTTCCTTTTTTTGATTTATTAATGAATTTAACCATTGCCCAAGCGGCGTATCCAAATATTGCAGCACCGATCACTATACTCGCAATCATCTTTTCCACCCCTTTTTAAAAATCATACAAGACCAAACAGCTTTCCACCCTGATAAATGATTAGAGATAATACATAAGCGATCACTAGTGCATAACCGATTGAAAAAGCTGTCCATTTTCTTGAGGCTGTTTCTTTATAAATTGTTGCAACTGTTGCCAAACATGGGATATACAACAAAATAAATACCATAAAACTATAAGCGGCTAGCGGTGAGTAATAATGGGATAGTAATCCCTGCAAACTGGCATCGTTAGGTACAAAATAGATAATATTCATGGTTGAAATAATCGCTTCCTTGGCAAGAAAGCCGGTAATTAACGAAGCCGCTGCCTGCCAGGTGCCAAAGCCAATTGGAGCGAGCAGCGGCGCCAGAACCCCTCCGATAGAAGCTAAAAAGCTGTCATCCATGTTTACGTTTAACCCATTAGGTCCAGCGTATGATAATAGCCAGATAAACACAGAACCAGCAAAAATGAACGTTCCAGCCTTTCTCACAAAGCCTTTACCTTTATCCCATGTACTTCTCCAAAGTGATTGAAATTGAGGAAGCCTATATGGCGGCAATTCAATAACAAATAAGGAAGTTTCAGATTTTAATAGAGTAGAAGAAAATACTTTTGCCAGAATTAAAGCAACTACGATCCCAAGAACATATAAACTCAAGACAATCAATGCTTTATTGGCTGCAAAGAATGCCCCCACAAACAACGCATATACAGGCAAGCGAGCCGAGCAGGACATTAAAGGCGTCAGCAAAATTGTTAACAGCCGTTCACGAGGTGTTTCAATCGTTCTTGCCGCCATAATTCCTGGAACATTACAGCCAAAGCCAATCATCATTGGAATAAATGCTTTTCCATTTAATCCGACCGATTCCATAATCCTGTCCATTACCATGGCTACCCGTGCCATATATCCTGAGTCTTCTAATAAAGATATAAAAAAGAATAAGATAAAGATTTGCGGTACAAATACCAGTACCCCGCCAACCCCGGCTACTAACCCTTCAATAATTAAAGCATGGATAAAAGAAGAGGCATGAATAGCTGATAATACGTTTTCAAATCCTGCCGTAACCGGACCAGTTAAGAGGGCATCCAATGCATCCGATAGCGGTGTTCCGAGCCAATCAAATGTCAACATGAACATCAAATACATTAAGAGCAAAAAGATTGGCATCCCTAAATATCGATTGGTGACGATGCTGTCAATTTTTTCTGAAAGAGGAATGACTGAATCACTTTTTCTCGCCACATCCGCAATTATTTTTTCAATGACTTCTTTTCTCTTTAAATAAATAAAATTAGCGAGTGATTTGCTGCCGTATAACTTTTGTATTTTCAATTCCAAATTCGAAAGAATAGCAGCTAGCTTGGATCCATTAACGATTCCATTTAGGTAATTCCTTACATATTCATTTCCCTCAAAAAATTGGATGGCCAGCCACCTCAGTGAATGTTCCGTTTTTCCGGTGAATTCACTGGACAATGCCGTAATGGCTTCTTCAACCTCTTTGCCATAATAGACAAGATTCTTTTTGATAGGCAGGATTGATTTCGTTGAAATGACATCTACGAGCTTGTCACAGCCTTTGCCGCTTCTAGCGACAACTGGAACAACAGGTACACCGAGAATTTCAGCCAACTTTGGGGCATCTATTTGGATTCCACGTTTATTTGCGACATCGACCATATTTAGCCCAATAAGGGCAGGCTTTTCAAATTCCAGCAATTGCAAAGTTAAATGCAAATTGCGTTCTAATTGAGAAGCATCCAGGATATTCAGTAAGCGATCGACCGATTCATTTAAAAAGAAGGAGGTCACAACCCCTTCATCCTTTGAAAGTGGATTCAAGGTATAGACACCAGGCAAATCAATTAATCTGCCAATATTATTTTTAAACACGCCTACTTTCTTTTCAACTGTTACACCGCTCCAGTTGCCAACATACTCATAGGAACCTGTTAAATTGTTAAACAATGAAGTTTTTCCCGTATTGGGATTTCCAATTAGAGCGATTTCCATTAGATTCTCTCCACTTCGATTTGAACTGCTTCCTTCCTCCGGATTCCAATACACTGTCCGCAGGACTCAATCATAATCGGACCTCCAAAAGGCATCACACATTTTACACATACTTCCGAGCCTTCCGTAATCCCTAAATCGAGCAAACGCCTCTGGACAAGCTGGCCAACATGAGAAATGTCAATGATTTTACCCTTGTCCCCTGCTTTTAAGATACCGAACATGTGCTATCACCCTATCTATATTAATTGAGAATGATTCTCTTTCTATATTGACATTTTAACACTTTTTATTATTAATAAGCGTAATAATTTTGACAATATTTCAAAAAAAAAAGAAAAGCACAAAGCTTTTCTTTTTAGAGTTTATTAATTTTCCTTGACAAGCATTCTCTTGGGCAATGCCTCGATAACTAGAACGACAATGATAGCACTGACCACAAAGCTTGGGAGCATATAAATTCTATAATAAAGAATTGGATTGTCTGCATTGCTAATTGTTCAGGCAAACCACATCCGTACGCTAGCGTTAACTAACAGGTTCATAGGGTCAGAACACATTATCGTTCACTCTCAGCCGCTCTTTACAGCTCCCCTTGTGGACATATACAATTGATTTCATTAAGAATAAACTACTATTTAATATTGAATACAAGGATAATATTCAATCATTTGCAAGCGAAAGTTTAATGACAAATTAACTATGGAAATATTGGGAAAATAATTTCCACATGATATTAAAAGGATTTTTTGTTATTATCAGCGAATTAAGATTGTGATTAGGAATGTGGGATTTAGGAGGTACAGCATGTTTACAGATAAACAAACGGAATTAATTGATTTCTTTAATAAACATAAAGACCAATTAATTCTTGATTGGGAAGATTCATATATTATCTCGAAAGAAGACCCTTATAAAGAAAAAATAAGCGAAAATGCTAAAGCCCTTTTTAATGTAATCTTAACGATGCATAAATTTTCCGAGCAGGAGCTTTTGAACGTAATCGAAAAAATAGCAAAAGAGATATCGGAAGAAAGAGTCATTGCCAAAATTAATATTGGGGACTTTGTTTATAATGTCAATCTTGGCAGAACGATTTTGTACAGTTATTTAAGCAAAACTGGAATATCATGGTCAGAAATGCAGGAATCGATCAATCGAATTAATTTCTGCTTTGACAAGTTTTTATACTATGCTGTTTCCCATTATACTGAAGCGAAAAATAAAATTATTGAAGAAAAAACAATGTTTATTGACTCGACCCATCAGGATCGTCTAACCCTTCTTGGACAAATGACTTCTAGCTTTATTCATGAATTTAGAAACCCGCTCACATCAGTCCAGGGTTTTATCCAGCTTCTAAAAGCTGATTATCCTAATATGAAGTATCTAGATATTATTTCAAGTGAATTAGATCAGCTGAATTTTAGAATTTCTCAGTTTCTTCTCCTTTCCAAGAAAGAATTAATCGGAAAAGAAAAAGATTATTATAATTTAAATAAATTAATTGATGAAGTGTTGAATTTCCTCTATCCAAGCATTCTAGATGGTAAAGTAAAAATCATCAAGGAATTATGTGAGGATATTACACTTCACGGTTATGCGGATGAAATTAGGCAGGTATTTATCAATATCATTTTTAATGCGATTGATGTTTTGAATCATCACGCGAATCCACATCCAACGATTGACATTCATAGCTGTTTAGAAAATAATCAGTACATTAAAATTACCATTTCTAATAATGGACCAGTCATTCCAACTGAATTACGAAAAACAATTTTTGAACCGTTTTTTACGACCAAAAAGCTAGGAACAGGTCTTGGACTTTTTGTTTGTAAAGAAATTATTGAAAAACACAAAGGTGGATTATCTTGTGATTCTACCCCTGATAAAACGACTTTCTCAATCCACTTACCGGTCGCACCAACAACATTAGACAATGAACCATTAATATTGGACCGTACCTAATCCCACTTTTTAATAAAGTAGGGATTTTTTTTATTTAGGACATTTCTTCCGCCAACCTACTAACTTGCATAGGATATAAGGAAAAATTTCGAGCAGGAGATAGGTCCCATGTTTACATTAAAGGTAGATCATGAAATAGAGCTTCAATTATTCGAAAGACATCATGCCTTAAAGCTTTATCAGCTGGTTGAGGACAATCGTGAACATTTACGTAGGTGGCTGCCATGGGTGGATAGCATGACTTCCCCTTATCAATTTGAGACGATTATCCCTGTTTGGCTAAATCAATTTGCGGAGAGCACTGGTTTTAATGTTGGAATTCTTTATAAAGGGGAGCTTGTCGGATCGATTGGTTTACACCAAATTGATTGGCACAATAGCATGACAAGTATTGGGTACTATCTATCTAAAAAGGCAGAGGGACACGGGGTCATGACCCGTGCTGTTCAAGCTTTGCTCAATTATGCTTTTTTTCAACTGGGGTTAAATCGCGTCGAAATCCGCTGTGGTGTTAAAAACAAGAAAAGCAGAGCCATTCCAGAAAGATTGGGCTTCGTTAAGGAAGGTTTAATTAGAGATGGTGAAAAATTAAAGGGCTATTACCATGATCTAATTGTTTATAGTATGCTTGCCCGTGAGTGGAATGGCTCAGCGAAACGGTAAATTAGTGACCTCTTATGCTGCTATGTTAGCAGTTTTTTTTGTGAAGTGCGTCTTTTTGCTTTTTGAGCCTTATTTTGAAATAATAATGATATAAAGAGTTTTTTAAGTGAGGTGGCATGCCTTACCTATGGTAAGGTGTTAGATGGTTTTGTTGAATCTATTCATAATTGCTATTTTAATTACTCTTACCGCTTTTTTTGTTGCTTCAGAATTTGCGATTGTAAGGGTCCGTACCACAAGAATTGATCAGTTAGTGTCGGAGGGTAACAAAAAAGCCGAGGCTGCGAAGAAAGTAATCTCCAACTTAGATGGATACTTATCTGCCACACAGGTTGGAATCACCATTATTTCGTTAGTCTTGGGCTGGCTTGGTGAGCCAACCATTCGAAACCTTTTAAAACCAGTTTTTAATTTCATACACATTCCGATAGCATTAGAACACATTGTCTCAGTTATTATTGCTTTTATTGCTATTACCTTTATCCATGTTGTTATTGGTGAATTATCTCCAAAAACGTTTGCGATACAAAAGGCGGAAGAAATCATTTTACTCTTTGCCGGTCCGCTGATCTTGTTTTACAAGGTTATGTATCCATTTATTTGGGCTCTAAATCGTTCGGCTCGCTTTGTAACAGGGCTTTTTGGAATCCAGCCGGCATCAGAGCATGAAATTTCCCTTTCCGAAGAGGAGCTGCGGATGATTCTTTCCCAAAGCTATGAAAGCGGGGAAATTAATCAATCTGAGTACAAATACATGAATCGAATATTTGAATTTGATGATCGGATTGCGAAGGAAATCATGGTACCCCGAACTGAGGTTATCACTCTCTCCAAAAATGCCACCATGGATGAAATACTTGAAATTGTGAAAGAGGAAAAATACACACGTTATCCCTTAATAGACGGTGACAAAGACAATATTATGGGGATTGTCAATATTAAGGAAGTTTTAACAGATTGTATTCAGCAAAAATGCAGTGGCGAAGAACCTCTTATGCCATATTTAAAGCCTGTCATTCACGTGATTGAAACGATTCCCATTCAAGAGCTTTTAGTAAAGCTGCAAAAGAACAGATCCCATATGGCAGTGCTATCGGATGAATATGGTGGAACGGCTGGGATTGTAACGGTTGAGGATATTCTTGAAGAAATTGTGGGTGAAATACGCGATGAATTTGATGTGGATGAGCTCCCGCTTATTCAGATCAAAGGCGATGGCCACTTTATTTTGGATGGAAAAGTCCTCATTAGTGAAGTCAATGACCTCCTCGGGACAACACTTGAAGAAGAAGATGTAGACACAATTGGCGGCTGGTTTTTAACCCAAAAATTCGATGTACATAAAGGCGACACGATTGAAAAGGATGGATTCATATTTCAAATTATGGAAATTGAAGGCCACCATATTCTCTATATTGAGGTCAAACAAACGGCTGCTTCCCCAGAGTAAGGGAGCAGCTGTTTATTTGTTTTTTTAGATTTGTTAAAGTTAAATGTTCATTATATAGACCTTTTGATAGGAGCGGAAATCAACAGCCATGGTTAACAGAATATTTTTCGAAAATTTAGATTTCACCATTCATATTAATGACAATATTCCCATAAAATGTAGATAACAATGACTACCATAACCAGAACGTTTGACTGTACGGTTTAAATTCTTTATAATTATTGTTAATTTTAAAAATAGTTGAGGTGGTATGATGGGGCTGTCTATCGAATTGGTGAAATAGCTGAAATAGCGCATGTGTCAAAACGAACCATTGACTATTATACGTCTATCGGATTGCTAAAGGCAGAACGGTCTAAGTCAAATTACCGCATATATACCGATGAATCATTAAATGATTTGAAATTTATCGAAGAATGCAAGAGTTTGCACTTTCCACTAGACGAGATTAGAAGAAAACTAGAAATGCGAAAAGCAAAGCATATCCATGAAACAGATGTGGATAAACATGTATGTGCGGTTACACAGCAAATGAAACAGCTGCATAGTGATTTATTTGACCTTATTCCGATTCTAGAAAAACTAGATGAGCAGCAAAAAGAAAAACTGGTAAATAATTTAAGTTTGCTGAGGTCGGCTTTAAAGAAATCGCTCGTAAATGTAACGAGCTAATTTTTGTATAAAACTGGGAGGTGACTCCTTACTCGTCTGACAACGAGCTAAGGGAAATTATTTGGACATATTTAACTTGGTTTTGATAGCCATTTTAATTGCGTTGACTGCTTTTTTTGTAACTTCAGAGTTTGCTATTGTTAAGATTAGAAGTTCAAGAATTGATCAGTTAATTGAAGAAGGAAATTCGAAGGCAGTTTCTGCGAAAAAAGTAATTTCAAACCTTGATGAATACCTATCTGCCTGTCAGCTGGGTATAACCATAACGGCATTAGGTCTCGGGTGGATTGGAGAATCAACCATTGAGCATATGCTTGGTCCTCTTTTCTTAAAATTAAATGTTCCTGAAAGTGCAACGCAAATATTATCAATTGCGCTTGCCTTTGCCACAATTACATTTTTACATGTAGTTGTTGGTGAACTTGCTCCAAAAACACTGGCAATTCAGAAGGCTGAATGGATTACGCTCTCGGTTGCGCGTCCGTTAATCACTTTTTATAAGGTTATGTATCCAGTTATTTGGGTGCTAAATGGTTCAGCGCGAATTGTATCCAGTATTTTTGGCTTAAAGCCTGTTTCCGAAAACGAAATTGCTCATACAGAGGAAGAACTTCGAATTATCCTATCTGAAAGCTATAAAAGTGGTGAGATTAACCAATCAGAGTTTAAGTATGTAAATAAAATTTTTGAGTTTGATAATCGTATAGCTAAAGAGATTATGGTCCCAAGAACGGAAATTGTTTCTTTATCAAAGGATGATACTTTAGAGACTTTTCTGGAAGTAATCCGCGAGGAAAAATTCACAAGGTATCCAATTATTGATGGGGATAAGGACCATATTATCGGACTAGTGAATATTAAAGAAATGGTGACCGATTTAATTGGAAATGAGAATCTTGCTACTCAAACATTAGCAGATTATACAAGGCCCATTATTAGAGTAATTGAAACAATCCCGATCCATGATTTGTTGGTAAAAATGCAAAAAGACCGGATGCACATGGCGATATTAATGGATGAATATGGCGGAACATCCGGACTTGTTACGGTTGAAGATATTCTTGAAGAAATTGTTGGTGAAATTCGCGATGAATTTGATATGGATGAAATTCCAATGATTCGTAAAATTAAGGAAAACCACTATATCATTGATTCAAAGGTATTAGTCAGCGAAGTAAATGATTTATTAGGTGTAGAAATCGATGATGAAGATGTCGATACCATCGGCGGCTGGGTTCTTACTGAGAACTATGAAGCAAAAGAAGGCGACGTCATTGTCCATGAATCCTATACCTTTCAAATCCTTGATATGGAAGAACACCATATTAAATATATCGAAGTGATGAAAAATGCTTCGGATGGAGAGACTCCCCATCAGCAAATTGCAATAACTAAATCTGAAGTACTTTCATAATTAAGTCCTTACAAAACAGACCAATCATTTTGGTCTGTTTTTTTAGCTTTAAGTTGTACAGATGACCAATCACCCTACCTCAAAAAAACATATCTTACTCATAAGGAGGTGATGAACATGAATCATTTTGCTGCTTTATTTTTAGCATGTATCTTAGCTGGTTTTGCCTTATTAAAAATGCCAACAATCGGCTTTTTAGCTGCCCTTTATCCATTTTTCCATATTGTCGGAGCACTTGCCATTTTAATTTTTGCTTTTGCGTTAATTTACTATGGACTAAAAGCGCTCTTTAAAAAATAGTAAGCGTTTCCAGTTTTAGATGAATAAAAAGATCAGGTTTTTCCCAAACCTGATCTTTTTTTATTATTTGGATTTAAGTATTATAATTTCTTCTTCAGCCTTTGCTATTTTAACTAAATGAGAATCAAGCCGGCGGTTTATATTCTGGATTTCGCTGGTCTTAGCATCCTCAATCCGCTCCAAGGATTCTTTGATATCCGATAGGTCAATTTGGTTTACAGCTACACGATGTTCGATGCTATCCACCTTTTCCAATCTGGAAAGCCTCTTTTCAATATGTTCTAATGTATCATTAAATTTATTAATTAGCGATTTAATATCTTTTAGATTTTCTGTTAAAATCTCTAGCTCTCGTTCCATGCACAACAACGCTCCTTTTCCTGTTTCTGTCTTTATTTTACCACCCTTACCACTATGGAGAGGTTGTAAAAACAACAACAATGTGAACAATTGGAAGCGAAAAAGTGAACATTTTCTTAATTCCACTTAGGTTTTGAAGAACCGTGAATATTATCACAGGCAAAACACCTTAAAAGTTATAATCTTTCAATATAAGGAAATGGAGAATTATTTCCTTCCTTCATTCGGTTCTTTAACACAATAAAAAGGTTGGTGCTAAAATATGTTCATTTCTATTGACGAAAAGGCGACCACATGGTTCACAAAAGAATTTGATATTATTAAGCCATTTAGTATTCGTATGTATCCACAATACGCTGGATTTGGACAACAGCATAAAGGTTATAGTCTAGCCTTTTCTTCTGAAACACCTGAAAATATCGGTTTTACCAAAGAAATAAATGGGATCATGTTTTTTATTGAAGGAAACGATGTATGGTTCTTTGAGGATACAGAAACGTATTTGTCTGTCGATGACGACATGGATGAATTACAAGTGACCTATAAAGAAGAAATCACCGCTGCCATTAATTAACTAATTCCAGAATAATAATAAAAAAAGCAAGCCAGTTTTAGAAAACAAAGCGGGCTTGCTTTTTTTACTTTAGTTTACTTGTTTACCTAAGCTTGGTGCAAGTAATTTTGCCCCTTCATATACTGCAGCAAGTTTTTGTTCTCCTTGTGCAAAGGTCGCATCTGCATTTTCAAATGATGGCTTATCTTTTTTCAATTCATCCGCTTTTGCCTGATAAGATGCCGCATAATCTTTTATAGCTGCCTCAAGATCTGCTTTCTGATCCTTTAATTCGGCAGGAACTTGATAACTATTAAGTTCCTCAGCAACTGCAGCAGCTGATGCGCTAGCTTTTGCACGATCCTCAGCCGTTGGCAATTCTTCAGGTTTAGCATCTTCCTTTGAAGCCTTGGCAACATAGGCATTTAAATCAGCATCTTTGGCATTAATACGATTACCAAGATCCATATAGAATTTGACTAATTCCTTTTTAATATCAACCTTTGGAGTAGAAGATTCCTCTGCTGTTTTTGTGTCTTTCTTCGTTGTCTTTTCTTCGCTGCTGCTAGAGCATGCAGTTAATCCAAATACAAAAGTTAAAGCAGCAAGTGATAATAAAAACTTCTTCATATTGTTTGTTTCCCCCATTTTCTCTTTTAATAAGCCTTGCTTATTTTACAACATATAATCAGACGTTGGCTATATAAAAAGGTTTCAAAAATAATTTAAAAATAATACTTTTTTACTAATTTTTACATTACAAACATTTCCTACTATACTAAGATTTTAATTCAGAAAATTAGGAATATATTGTGGACTATGTTACAATAATGAAATTTATTGTATATAATAAAGGTAGGACTTAATTCCTAAATCTCACAGTTTCCAGTATTTATTCCATACCTTTAAGAAGAAAAGGGTTGGACAACTTGGAACACACGAGACCTCAAGTAGAATTCCTACATTTAACCTTTGACTTATCCATCATTTTAACTAGCACATTGGCTGCTCTCCTAGTTTTCCTCATTGCATATCTTTTTACCCTGAAAATCACGACAGGAACACCGCAAAAATGGCAAAATTTTATGGAATGGATATTAGAATTTGTTAAAGGCATCATGAATACTTCAATGGGCATTTCAAACAATTTATTCATCTTGTCAACTGGAGTATCATTATTATTGTATCTGTTCATCGCCAATTTAATGGGAATCCCCTTCTCAATTGTCACTACAACTGAACATCCCATTTCATGGTGGAAATCCCCCACCGCAAATCCTCCTGTCACGATGACATTGGCGATTATGATCATGGCGTATACCCATTTCATTGATATTCGAATGAATGGACTTAAACATTATTTTCTAAGCATCCTTAAGCCTTTTAAAGACTTATTTGCTATAAATATCATCGAACAATTTGCCACGACCTTGACGCTTGGGCTTCGTTTATATGGAAACATTTATGCTGGCGAAGTCATGTTAGCCCTTTTAGCAAATGCAGTAGGTCATGGAATTTTCATTGCTTCTCTAGCCTCGATCCCCATGCTGGTATGGCAGGCATTTTGCATTTTTATTGGTGCTATTCAGGCATATATCTTTGTTACACTGACAATGGTTTATATCGCTCATAGGTTAACATGATAATTTAAAGGAGATGAATAAACTTGGGGGATTTAACTTTATTGGGGCTGCCAATTTAACTTGGGACAATGATTTATCAAACTATAATTTTTACTGTACTTGTATTTATTTTAAAAAAGCTTGTATTTAAAAAACTAGTTAGTATTATGGATGAAAGAAAGCAGCATATCGAAAATCAACTTCAGTTAACAGAGAAATATAAGATTGATGCTGAAAGTAACTTGAAGTCTAGTGAAGGTATTTTGAAGCAAGCCAAAAAGGATGCTAGGGAAATCATAAGGCACAGCGAAAATGAAGCAATGATGATTATCCAAAAGGCTAGAGAAGAGGCTAACGAAATCCTTAGAGAAGCTAAAGCAGAGGCCTATCATACACGAACCCGTTCCTTTGTTCAAGATGACCAAATTAAGGGGGCGTAAACGATGAATCAACAATTTACTAAATACTTTGGCAGAATTACAGAGAACCTTGAATTAGGATTTGAGGAAAAATGGATTTACGTCCACTATACAAAAGGATCTCTTGAAAAAACAGCTTGTCTTTTGAAAAATGGAAATAAATCCGAAGAGCAGTACCTTGAAAACTTTTTTGAGGAAAATAATTGTTCAGAAGAAATAAAGAAGGAGGTAAGGAAATTTTTGAAGAATAAAAAAAATGACAATGATTCCACTTGGAGTGAATTCACATCATTTCTTATGAAAACACTTTCCCTAAATATGGTCTTTGGAATTACTATTATAATCTGCGTATTTGGCGGCTTTAAGTTAGGCGCGTTTTTAGATTACCGTTATCATATCTACCCTTTTTTTACATTATCAGGAGTGTTTGCAGGGATAGGATTAGGAGGTTTAACCATTTATTCCATGATTCAAAAATATTTTAAATCCTCAAGTAAGGAAGAGAAACAACATCGTTCTGATTTGAAACAGACTGAAGACAAGACTTACCCCGTAATTGAGGTCTCCATGGATGAAGTCCGAAAAGCCGTCAGAGAGTTTTCAGATAGTTTGCCGAAGGGAGTGTATCGTACCATTCTAGTTTTAGAGGATAACAGTATAGACTTTAAGCATCTTGCCCATTTACTTGGGGGCATTCCATCGAAAAAATATTATATGTCCAAGGAAACCTACGATTTATTTGAAGAAAACGAAAAGCAAATTCCGATTGAAATGGATCTCGTTCAAAAAGCAGTTGACCAATATGTGAAAGAACACAAGGAATTTCCAATGCTTAAGTTTGACCCCCACCATCGCGTGAATTATTATCAACTTCTTCAGGAGCATTACTTAAAAACGCCTCCGGAAACACAATTTTACATTACCGACCTTGATGGACTGATTACTCATATAAAACCACAGAAAAAAACTTCTTCTCATTCTTGAGAGGAAGTTTTTTTAAAATAATTTATTTTATTAAGAAGTTTTTTTTGCTTTTTTTTATGTTAAATTGAGATAATAACATTACCATATTTATCAAAAATTGAGGGGTACAATGATGTTAAAGCAGAAAAATAAATCGCGTCATTTAGCGACGATTTCCCTTGCTGTAATGGCAATCGGATTTCTGGCAACAATGCCATTACAGAATTCTCTTTGGGGTGCAATCCTGCAGGGAGGTTTCGAGGCAGGCCTTGTAGGTGGGCTTGCCGACTGGTTTGCGGTAACAGCGTTATTTCGGCATCCACTTGGTATTCCTATCCCGCACACAGCCTTACTTCCAAAAAACCGTAAACGAATTATCGCAGGAATTATTTCGATGTTGGAAAATGATTGGCTGACAAAAGAAAGTATACGTGAGAAAATCGGAACCTTTAATTTCTCAGAAAAGGTACTCATGATTATCGAAAAAGAATTACACTCACCAGGAATCCAAACTAATTTTAAAGCGCTTATTCAATATTTGCTGAGCAAGGTAGAGATAAATAAAATTGCACCAGTTATAGAAAAGGAAATAAAGGCTTATCTTAATGAGTTTAATATTAGGCACTATCTTTCTCTGCTAATTGATCAGGTATCCATTCGCAAATATGATGAGAAAGCACTGGATCTAATCTTGAAAGAAATCGATGAATGGGCATCAAGAGAAACGACGAAGTACAAACTCGGAGGAATGGCAGTTGAGGCCATTGAAAATATTAAAGCAGATGGCATTATGCAGTTTGCCTTAAGATCCTTTAGCAATCTAATTAATGAGGAAAAATTAGGAGGAATCCTCCAGAATCTAATTTTAAAAGGTGTCGATAGTTTCCGTGACCCATATAATCAAAACAGACAAACACTGCTTATTCATATCCATAATAAATTGCAAAATATCAAAACCGATGAAAAGATAAACGATGAACTGGAGCATTTAAAAACGCAAATGATAGCTAAATGGGAACCGGAAGATAAAATCATCGGCTTCTTAACAAAGCTGCAACAGAAAGCGATTGACATTGTGGAGGACCCTGTTTTTTATCATGACTATATTCTTCCCCTGATTGAAAAGGGCTTAATGGAATTTAAAGAAAATCCTGAAAAAGTAAACAATCTTGAAGCTTGGATTAAGAAACAGATTTCTACCTTTGTGGATAATAACCATTCAAAAATTGGCAAACTCGTTGAGGAAAATTTAGAAAGGCTAGATAATGAAACACTTATAGACATGATTGAAAATAATGTCGGAAGGGATCTCCAATGGATCCGGGTAAATGGGGCTGTTTGTGGCTTTTTAATTGGTCTCGTATTAATTGGCATTAAAACCATATTCTAAATTGTCAAGCAGCTCTATAAAAGGGCTGCTTATTTCTTTATTAAAGGCTCTGTTAAATTGGGCTGTTTATTTCCGCTCCAAGCGCTCGCTTTCCGCGGGCGTGCCGGGGAGTCTCCTCAGCCCCGTACTCCCGCAGGAGTCGAGCGCCTTCCACTCCAATCAACAGAGTATAAAAAAACAACAATATCGTTTAACAGAGCCTTATAAAAAACAATACCTTGTCCTAAAAAATTGAAAGTTCTTTTTCATTCTAGTTCTTCATATTTAGTACTGTAGTCATATTTTTACTAAATAAGGAGGCTGAGGAATGGGAATTAGGTTTATTAAGATCTCTGTTGTGTATTTTGTCATAGGTGTATGTATGGGAATGTATATGTCCATGACAGAGAAATTTGACCTTTCTCCAGTTCACGTCCATATTAATTTGTTGGGTTGGGTGTCCATGGCACTAGCTGGACTCGTCTATGTTGCTTTTCCTGGTGCAGCGGAAACAACATTAGCAAAGGTACACTTCTGGCTTCATAATATTGCTTTGCCAATCATGATGATCGGTCTTGCGTGTTTAGTTTCTGGTGTAGAATCCGCCGGACCTGCTGTAGCGGTAGGTGGAACTTTAATGGTTTTAGGTATCATCCTTTTTGCTATTAATATTTTAAAGAATATTAAGAACTAACTGAAGCATGAAAAAGACGCCATGGATTTGGCGTCTTTTTCATGCGGTTGCAACAATTTAAAAACTGTTTCGATAGACATAAACGTCCTTAGGTTTCTCGATGATTTTATAATCGGTAACTTTTAAAACAGGAATTTTCATTTTAAAAGGCTGATAATACTGAGTATCAACCGTGCCCGTTACTTGATACCACTGGTCATTTGGGATATGGATGTTTTCAGGAAACTGGATCAGCATTCCAAAGACTCCAGAGTCTGCAATACAGTGAATAATCCCAAAACGGAATAAAAATATCTGATTAGAATTTAAATGGGGACCGTTATAAGAAAATCCTTTCATCGTGACCGTTCTTCCTGTAAACTGCCCAGAAAAATTATAAAGAACCTCTAGCCCTTTTAAATAATCTCCATCTGTTAAAGTAATATGATCTTTTCCTTTATAGGACTTGAATTCTTTATTAATTAAATCCAAATAACCATCTTTCCCCATGAATTGACTCATATCCGGATTAAGAATCTGATGCATCCCGTACTGGTCCTTCCCATCTTCTAAAGCAGGAAATTGAAACCCTTTCGCATCGACCATCTTCGAATCAAGCGTTGCTACAGGCAATAAGACCCCTGTAAGTGTGGGAATAAGAACCATCGCATACGAAAGAAATTTCTTAAGTTTTTTTCCAAATGTCGGACGTATCTTTTCGTGACTGTGGTCATGATGGCAATCGTGACATTCAAGTTCTTTAGAAGCCTTTTTATCAGATAGATACCATCTGATTCCTTCAGCAATTGTCAAAAAGAACAAAGCATAGATCATACTGTAGGAAAGAAATGAATACTTCATGTTGATATATTTCGCAATATTTCCTGATAGATGCAGCATAAAAAATAAATTGGTAAACAATAATAAAACAATTACTCGAAACATTAAAATCCCCCCTTACAGAAGAAGTGAGCCAATAAATACAAATGTTGAGATTAATGAAACAAGAAGTATGACAAATTTGGGCTTAAACGTTCCAAACATCATTAACAAGTTCTTGATGTCAACCATTGCACCAAATACTAAAAACGTTACAATCGAGCTTTGTGAGAACGTATTTCTAAAAGATGCTGCCACAAAGGCATCCGCTTCAGAACAGATAGACAGGATGAACGCTAAAGCCATCATTACCAATACAGCGGCTACTTTTGTATGTCCAAGTGTGGCAAGAGTTGCAGTTGGAATATAGGTTTGCATAGCCGATGCAATTAATGAACCCATGACTAAAAACTTCCCAACATTGAAAAATTCGTCAATTGTATGTGTTACCACACTGAACAATTTTTGTTTTAAATTTTGATTTGAATGGTCATGTACATGAGCGTGTACATCATGGTTTATTTTCAATTGATCAGTTTTCACCACAAACGAAAGGACAATTCCCACTAAGATAGATACGGCAATAGCAAACCCAGCCCGATACCCTACCATCGCCCAGCTATTTCCGAATGCAATGTAAGTTGAAAAAAGGACAATCGGATTGATAATCGGACCAGTTAGCATGAAGGCAATGGCCGATGGGAGATTCATACCCTTTTCTATTAATCTTTTACATATTGGCACAATCCCGCATTCACAACCAGGAAATACAGCCCCTATTAAACTAGCTGTAATCACAGATAAATATCTATTTTTTGGCATAAGTCGAATAATCGTATTTTCAGAAACAAAGACTTCAATAAGGGCAGACACTAAAGCACCAATTATAATAAATGGAATGGCTTCAATTACAATGCTGATGAAAATCGTATTTAATTGCAATAATCGATCCATAGAAGTACCTCCTTGAAGAAACACTTCACTACTAGTCTATTTTTTAAAATATCTACTATCATATCAAAAACAAAAGAAAATTGTTATGTTTTCATTTTCCAATAGTACCAAAATAAAAAAAGACAGCTCCAATCGGAAAAGGAACTGTCTTCTCAATTATCTTTGGAAAGGCTCTAACATATCTTTCCTAAGCTTAGACTTCTCAAGATCTGATCTTCTAGAATTATATTGATAAATGGCCCCTTCCCAATCTCCATACATTGGATTAGGGAAAACGATGAGCTTCCTTCCAAATTCCTCTCGCTGTTTGTCAACCAATTGTGCTCTTTGCGTGACAGATAATCCCTCAAATCCACTGAAATCCCCTAGATTATCACCAAACAATAACACAATATCATGTGTTCGAGCGACTTGAAGACGTCTTGCTTCTTTCCCTCTTTCACCTTTTTGCTTCAATAAAACATGTGCTGCATCGGCTTGAGGAGCACCGACCCGTTGCAAATTAATAATTGTTGCAGCTTTTTGAGCTTCTTTACGATTGGAGATATAGAAGATGGCTATCCCCTTTGAATCCGCATATTTTAAAAATTCTATTGCACCTGGTAATGCTTTTGCCTCAGCACGTTCAACCCACATATCCCAGTTCAAATATGCACTCACCGGTGACATGATTTTCGTTGCGAATAACGGACTATTATCGATGACTGTCTCATCTAGATCAAGAACAACAGCAGGCTTTAAACCTTGTTTCCATTGCTTTTTACTAAGAATGTCATCCAATCTCATTTTTCCAATATTATAGCCTTGATAATATAAGGCCTTTGCTTCCCCTGCTTTTTGATACCAGAGAACAGACATTGTATTTTGTTCCTGCAGCGGGTTTGTAACGTTTTGCGCTTTCGTTGGAGCACAGGAAAATGTAAAAAATAATACCATGACAGTGCCCCAGATCATTTTGCTCTTATACAAAATTTGGACCCCCTTTTTTATTCCTTCTTATTATGTGGAAAAAATGCAAAAAAATGAGACCCAAAAATTTGAGGGCACTGAAAAACTTACG
>NZ_JBCNAD010000067.1:0-30596 GCF_050477905.1 Neobacillus pocheonensis
GAAGTTAATTTTCATGGTAGTCAAATAAAAAAAGCTGTCAGAATGACGCCTCGATCTTCATCTCCCGCAGCCGTTAGTTGAACAACCCCCATATAGTAAAGGTATCCCAATATTCAAACCTTTCAATACAAATTCCATAGTAAAATGTCGGTTCAACAACGACAAAATCAAAAGCACCATTTGAATATCCACTAAAATTTACTATCCAATTAATATCTCTGAAAATATCTTCTAAACTTAAAATAATTGCACCTGTATCAAGATAATCTTGATGAAACAAAATAATCTCTTTTTCCTTAAGCTGCTTAGGAATTTTCTTATTTAGCATCCATAGCTGATTAACTGCTTTATTGGTGTTATGTTCAAATTTAAGTTCCTCTTTATTTTCACCTAGCGTATCTATTTTGTTAAATATATCACCAAGTAAATCATAGGAATATTGAGGTTCCATAAAAGAATCAAGTGTTAAATGAATATCTTTAGTCTTCATTTCTTTAATAATGTTATTTCTTTTACTTTTCATTTGAAGAAATTTTATCTTTTCGTTGCGTTCGTTTACATCCATTAAAACATTCCCCTTTAACGAAATTCAACTAAGTGTTTTATTCAAAGCACACCCCTCTTGTCCTTTTTGTCACCTATTGTTCAATTCTTTTTGACTTGTTTGTGAACAGACTCATAAAGAATCCAAATTTAAAATGAAAGAATTTATAATAACGATGTAAACAAGATGATTATATTGTTAATCACTTATGATACTTATTCTATAACCTACACTAAATGAAACAAATTGTTAAAGAAGAAGAATTAGAAATCGAAAATCATTCATTGGAGGAAATTATAAATGAGTATGTTTTGTTTTCAATGTCAAGAAACCGCACAAGGAACAGGTTGTACTGTTGTTGGTGTATGTGGAAAAAAAGATGATTTGGCAAATATGCAAGATTTATTGATTTACACGATTAAGGGAGTTGCGATTGTAAATACAATGGCTCGTGAAATCGGGATTAATCAAAAGAATGCAGATCAGTTTATCATAAATGGTCTTTTTATGACGATTACAAATGCAAATTGGGATAAAAATGAATTTTTTAATACTGTAAGAGAAGGATTAAAGCTCCGAGAAGAAATTAAAGCTGCAATCATTAATGCAGGGTACACTTTAGACAACAATAGCGATTTTGTCACTTGGTATGGTGAAACAAATCATCAACTTGAAATGAAATCTGCTTCTCAAGAAGTTAGTATTCTAGCTACAAGAGATGAAGATATTCGTTCATTAAGAGAGTTAGTGACTTACGGATTGAAAGGAATGGCTGCCTATTTAGAGCATGCGGGAAATCTTAGCTATGAAAATGAAGAGCTAGATGCGTTTATGCAAAAAGCACTTGCAACGATCACAGATGATTCAGTAAGTATGGAACAATTGATTGAACTTTCAATGGAATGTGGAAAGTACGGCGTTCATGCCATGGAACTTTTAGATACAGCAAATACATCAACGTATGGTCATCCTGAAATGACGAAAGTAAACATTGGTGTACGTCAAAATCCGGGAATTTTAGTTAGCGGTCATGACCTGAAAGATATGGAACAGTTATTAAAACAAACGGAAGGCACGGGAGTAGATGTGTATACACATAGTGAAATGCTTCCAGCGCACTATTATCCAGCCTTCAAAAAATACGATCATTTTGTCGGTAACTACGGAAATGCATGGTGGGAACAAACTCGTGAATTCGAGAGCTTTAACGGTCCGATCTTCATGACAACAAACTGTATTGTCCCACCAAAGGCTTCCTATAAAGGAAGAATGTATACAACTGGGGCAACTGCTGTTGAGGGGTAACCTATATTCCTAAAAATGAAGATGGTACAAAAGATTTCTCCGTCATTATTGAGCATGCAAAGAAATGCCAACCACCAGTAGAAATTGAAAAAGGTGAAATTATTGGAGGATTTGCGCATAATCAAGTGGCTCAAGTAGCTAATCAAGTTGTAGAAGCTGTGAAAAAGGGTGATATTAAACGATTCTTTGTAATGGCTGGCTGTGATGGTCGCCATAAGAGCAGAACTTATTATAAAGAGTTTGCCGAAGATCTTCCAAAAGATACTATCATTTTAACAGCCGGTTGTGCAAAATATCGATACAATAAACTAGATTTAGGTGATATCAACGGAATTCCGAGGGTACTTGATGCCGGTCAATGTAACGATTCCTACTCTCTAGTCATGACTGCATTGAAGTTGAAAGATGCATTCGGATTAGAAAGTGTTAATGAATTACCGTTATCTTACAATATCGCATGGTATGAGCAAAAAGCGGTTATCGTTTTCTTATCTTTACTTTACTTAGGTGTGAAAAATATTCACGTTGGACCAACATTACCAGCTTTCTTATCACCAAACGTAACGAACTTCTTAATTGAGAATTTTGGTGTAGGCGGCATTTCAAATACTAAAGCCGATATCGAATTGTTCATGAACAGCTCAATTGAAATTGAAGAAAGTATATTAGTTTAATAATAGACCTAATCCCGACTGGGATGAAGGATAAAATGATTAAACCTAAAACAACTGACAATAGATTTGGCGGTGTTAACCCCATTCCTAACGAAGCATCAAGGAATGGGGTTTTGTTATTTATATTTAAAAGCACTTAATAATGAGTTTGTTAAACACAACTGCTTCGTTTAGTGGAACAAGCAAAAAAGGCTGCCGCAGCAACCTAAGCATTCTTAAAATTCAAGCACCCGTAAGTTGAGTAACTTTAGCTTCATTTATCAAGTACACCGTTATATCCTTTCACTTTTTCAACCAAATACTGTACCGCATACAATATATACGCTTTGTAATGTATATATATAAAGAATTGAAAATAGTTTAACCTATTTAGACGAACAATTTTAATTTTTTTTAAGAAAGGAATGAAAAGAAAAGCAAAGAGTCCATTCGCTATCGCATTAATCGATATAAATTTTTTAAAGTTTCCATATGAAAATTTAAGGAACCACAAAGACATAGGCAAATATGGACCAATATCAAAAGGAAGTTCATCCCTAATAAAAGATCTTGGTTTATCGTAAAATTCCCACCACTTCCTCTTACGTCCATACAAATGATTTATAATTTCAAAAATAGATATAAAAACCCCCGCTAAAGAATAACGTTTGATACTACGCTTACCTATAAATAACAACGATAACCAGGGAATCAGTATTAAAAATAAATTTAATGCTTTGTGCCTCTTTGAAGCCATATATGAATTTCACCTCTCCCCGAATTTGTCCCATATTTTTTAATGTATCCAAATATTATAAAAAAAATCTACTTATTAAGTAGTCCCACAGACATATTCAACAACATTGACATATAACTTTCTTTTGAACTAAACTGCTTTGTTTGTTGAAGAACAAAAAAAAGCCGCAGCAGCGACCTTTTAAAACTCCTTAAGTAATAACCTATATACCAGCAAAGTTTCTAAGCCGGCTAATTTTGTGACAGGCAAGATAAATCAAAAAGTAAATTGGGAAGGAGTAAAAAATACTCCATTTTTTTAATACATAAAATCCTAGCCATAAAAAAAAGGGTTCCCCAATAAAGGAACAAACTGCTGCGAATACCAAGGCTTTAACTAATGCTGAACTGTTAGGCTTGTATTGTACTAGTAACATAACGAAAACAGGCAAAATACACATATCCCAAGGAAGATAAGAAGGCATTGTAGGTATAACTTTTCCCGTGTAATACCAGAGACCATACATCACTCCAAAAAAATCCATCCAACAAGTGAAAATGAGAACAAAAAATCCTACAAACAACAGCCTTTGTGTGCTATCTTTCTTCCTGTATTTAATCCATATTGCCCAAGGAAGAATACTGAAAACAAAAGATAACCAAAAATCCCAATGGAACAATGTATTTTTTAGCCAGTAATGAAGAAATTCATAGTGGGTGTCAGCTATTTTATCATAAAATTCTCCGACCTTTTTTAGCTTCTCTGGGTCTTCAATGGTCTTCAATATCCTCCCTCCTTTGTTGCTTCTTATTATTCCCAAAAGGCAAAAGGATATCAAACACTATTTAAGTATCCTGCCCCGTTAACACAATAAAAAAAACGGTCGAAACGACAGGACTGTTCTTCAACTCTTGTGCCAGTTAGTTGAATAAGCACCTTCTCATTTGCTGCACATTTTGGTCGATTATCGCAGCTTGCCTCTAAGTTTTACATTCCATAAAAATGGAAATACTAATACAAAATAAATTAAGGAATGAAATGTTATGCAAAATATCTTTGAAGCAGCTTTTGATTACTTAAAAACAACATATGATTCTGAGCCAAAATCTCGTCCACACATTGGAGAAGCTATGGGATGTTGGCTTTATTTCACTGCATTAGCAGAAGAAATTCCTGTTCTGGAAGCTTCTTTAAATACAACTACTGACGATGAATTAATTAATTTGGTTAATAAATCAAAGAATCTTGGTGAACACCAGATGAATATACTTAAAGGTTTCATGATAAATGAAGGAATTCCTTTATCTCAAGCGTCTGAATCTAAACCAAAATCGGATCCAAATAGCGTACCATTAGGTGCAAAAATGACGGATGAGGAAATTGCAAATTTCATTTCACTAAAAATTGCTACTAATATCGTTATGTGTGCTACTACATGAGTCAAAGTATTCGTAATGATATTGGTTTAAAGTGGGCAAGACTCCAAACCGAGAAAATGGTTCTTGCTATGGAAGTTAAAATTGCTATGCGTAAAAGGGGCTGGATTAAAGTTCCTCCTTATTATTATCCTCCCGGTGCACCAAGCAATTAATAATGGTGCCTTTTTAATTATCCCCCTGTTCCATGCCTAATGTTTCGGCAATCGTGGACCAGCGGACCAAACGAATTTTAAAATCTAATAACAACAATAAACGTTTGCTATACATTTACCTCTCAGAGAAATAAGTCAGCATTAGAAAAATGACAAGACATGCCTTAACCTTGTCTGGTTCAATGATTCTCTGGCGTGTTGTTTTTAAAAACTAATTGCCGGGAAGTTTGATACCGCTAAAGCCTCTTACATCGCATTGGCCATATTCATTATCACCCACTGCAACCACCGTGCCGTCCGATTTAAGACCGACGGTATGGGTACAACCCGCTGCAATTGCCACAATATCGCACCAATCACTTACATTACATTGTCCGTACTCATTCCAACCGACAGCCACCACAGTACCGTCCGATTTAAGGCCGATTGTATGATTACTCCCCACCGCTATCGCCACAATACCGCGCCAGCCGTTTACATCGCATTGTTCATGTTTATTCAAACCCACAGCCGTCACCGTTCCGTCCGATTTTAGACCGATTGTATGAAGATAACCCGCCGCGACCGCCACAATATCTCTCCAGTCGCTTACATTGCATTGGCGATACCGATTATTACCGACAGCCGTCACCGTGCCGTCCAATTTAAGACCGATTGTATGCCAGTCACCCGCTGCGACCGCCACAATATCATGATAGCCGTTTACATTGCATTCACCTTCATTATTTCGGCCCACCGCTACAGCCGATCCATCCGATTTAAGCCCAATGGTATGACGCCACCCCGCCGCAATCGCTACAATATCGCGCCACTCGTTTACATCACATTGGTCATGCTTATTCCACCCCAGAGCCGCCACTGTACTGTCAGATTTAAGTCCGATTGTATGAGCATTACCCGTATTCGTCGCCATATGAACATTACCAGCCGCGACCGCCACAATATCATGCCAGCCGCTGACATCACATTGGCCAAATTTATTATCACCCACAGCCGTCACAGTACCGTCTGATTTAAGCCCAACGGTATGACGACGACCCGCCGCTATGGTATTTTTAGGCCACCGATTCACCTTTAACATAGCTTCCCATCCTCTTTCATAAATGTTGTTTTTAAAACATCATTCTCAGTTATCCATGCCCCCTTGACTCTTCCTTCCACTAATTATTTATAAATATAATCATATGTATTTTTTGCTAGCAATAAAAAGGTTACCGTGATGAACAGCGCACGTACGTAGCCGCTTCCTTGCTTAATGGCAAACCTTGAGCCGCAAATCGCACCTGCCAATTGGGCAAGTCCCATAGGAATGCCGTAAGCGTAATTAACCTGCCCTAAAAACATAAACATCAACAACGCTGCAAATTACTGCCAAAGTTTAAAAACTTCGCATTTCCTACTGCCTTTAAAAAATCAAAGCCAATCATTAAAAAAGCAAAGATTAAAAAGGATCCAGTTCCCGGGCCAATAAATCCATCATAGAAACCTATGGCAAAAATGATAAGCACAAACAAGAATTGACGTTTTGCCGATAACCGTTTAATGCTAGAGATAGTGCCCCAATCTTTCTTGAAAATAGTATAAATCGCGACAGCAGCAAGCATCAATCATCAGTGGCTTTAATACTTCAGGATTCATTAAATGAACAATCCAGGCCCCTATCATTGAACCAATGAGTATCCCCATAGCTAAAGCTAGAGGTTTCGAAAGAATAGACTTTAACAGCCCATTGTCTTTTCGTGGGCTACCACGTGTCCCGCTAATACATCAGGCATATGCCTTCAGCTTTGCATTTTTTGGGTATTTAATGATGATGATTTTCCGTGGGGATTGCAGGAACTGTTTTCCTTCCATTCCTTCAAAAGCGTTCCCTATATGTTTTCGAACAATGTTAAAAGCACCATTTACATCCGCATGTATGAGAACCTTAGATCCCTTAATCTTGTAAAAGGCTCTACTGTATCGATAACCACTAAAATTAGTTATGTGTTCTTCACCATAGGTTGGAATCGGGTCATGATTCAAGAAACTAGACTTGGATGTATAGCTTTCTTCTCGATCAATGCATTGAATCCCCTTTCGTTCTGCCTTATATCGAATCATTTCAATAAACGTCGAATATGGAATTTGAATGAAGGTTTGCTTATCCGCCTTTTTCATTTCAACCTCGATCTTCCAACCGACATTTCGGCCTATGATGATGGTATCGATTTTTCTTTCTAGAGCTATTTCCACCACTTTTGCGCTTGCCTTATGTAAAAAATCCATGATACGATTGTTTCTTTTTCGATCCAATGAACTCAACCGATGGGTTGTAAAGATTCCTTCTTTTGGATTTTTTCCATTTCGGATGATACAAAAGTAATTCGCTCTTAATTTATTGTAGTATTGATTGATCGATTTTAACCTTGTGCCCTTGATAAGAAGAGGCTTATGCCCCGTGTTATCGACAATAGTTGCCAGGTTATCCACTCCCAAATCAATACCCATTACTAGTTTTGGTTCAAATACCAATTCATTGGTTTGTTTTTCTGTTCTTTTGATTTCCTTTTCTTGTTCACTTTTGAAAACTACTTCGACTACATAACGGTCATAGGAAGGTACAATTCGAACTTGTTGTAGTTTTCCTATTGAATGAGCGATCTTTCCCAATTTCAATAGAAAAGGGGTTCCAGGTAATTTAAGAACATTTCCTTCTTTTATCCCCGTAATTTGATTGGTCAAATAGCACGTTGTACGACCATTCTTCAGCTTATATTTTGGGATTTTAGGTTTACCGGAAAAGTTTGCAGGATTGACTTTATATTTCTTAGAGGCTTCGAAATAACTTTTCCAATCATCAAATACTTTTTTCATGGTTTGTTGATTGGATTGAGAGGGCATAGAAGCGTAATCTACTTGTTTCATTACTTTAAAAAGGGCTTCGACAAAGTCGTACTGCAGGAAGGATTTCGCATAGGTAGGCATTCCAAATAATTTTAACTTTGGTTCAATTATATTGCCTTTTTTGTCCATTTTCTTAGGTTTCGATCTAGCTTTTTCAAAGCTTTTCAGACGAATTTCATTCATACGAGGTAAATGCGATTCAATATCTATTAACACTTGTAGCTGATTATCATTTCGTGTCTCTTTTTTTAAAGCTGTGTAAACCTGTCGAATGTAGTAGTTGGTAATGTTGTAAAGATTTTTTGCTTTAAAGCATAGTGAATCGCAGAAATCAAACAACTCATGTTCCGGATGAATTTGTATTTTATAGGTACTATACATTACATTCACCTCCTTCGAATTAATAGGAACACACGTTCCGTGCGTATCTTTATTATAACAGAATGCTTCAAAAAAAGTATAGGAAAACGCTTGCTTTATCCTAAAGAAACTCAAAAAAACAGCTTATATCCACATATCTAAAGCTAGGGGTTATACGCTGCTTTTTGATAAACGGATTTTAAATCCGGCTTGCCAGAACGATAAAACATGATTGTACTCGTAAATGAGCCAATGGTTCCCGCTAATTTATTTGTGGGTACCGCGGCTGCAGGCGGAAGACCTGTAAGTAACAGCGCTGGCAGTGCAATCAGCCCTCCTCCGCCAACCACTGAGTCGATAAAAGCTGCTAAAAAGCCAAACACCACTAAAATCATTAATAAAGTTGGATCCATATCGAAGAACATCTAATCAGCCTTTCACAGAGGATTAATCTAATAGTAGTCCAGTGAATAATCTATACTGAACCTTTACTTTAAGAAATTTTTCTGTTGATATGGATTCTTAAGCACCTTTTGCATAAATAGTTCGGAATTAACATTCTGTTCAAAACCATATTGGCTATATAATGAATGTGCATCTTGAGTAGCTAACATAAATCTACGAACTCCCTGTAATTCGGAATGGTTTGTGATAATCTCCATTAACCATTTTGATAACCCTAATTTCCGAAAATTAGGCAAGATAAACACATCACTAAGATAAGCGAACGTCGCTAAATCAGTAATTACCCTTGCAAAACCAACCTGTTCAAAAACATCTTTACCTACTTCACCTTTATAGACTCCAAAACATAGCGGAGAATTTTCAATTGCCTTTTTTACGGTTTCCTTGGGAATACCATTTGACCAGTATGCTTCTTGACTCAAGAAGCTATGTATTAATGATAAATCTAAATACTCTTTATTTGTTGAAATTGAAAATCCTTTATTAATCCAGATATCCAATTTAAGTCCCCCTAATTATTCAAAATGTACAGTAGTTAATTTAACTACTGTTCTAAATTTCTTCAACTAAACTATTAATATCTATATTCAACAGCCTGAGTACCCTTACAATATTATATACATTTTGCTATACAATTTTCAGTAATAAATACATAGAAATCGCTTTATTCCAACGAAAAACGCCTATCAAATTTTACAATTCGATAGGCATTTTACCTTACATATTCTTTGTTTATGATAGGTAACCGAATACCATAAATTTTTGACCCGATAACTATTAATTACCCTAATTTATTTGATTTGCTCCGCCAACTCTACAATAATTCCCTCTGGCCCACGACAGTAGCATAACTTATAACTTTCTTCATATTGTAGTATTTCACTAATGAATTCCGTATTTTTCTTTTTCAATTTGGCAACAACAGCTTCAATATCTTCAACAGCAAATGCAATATGCCGGATACCCGGGGTATTGGCAAAAGATTGCTGAATTTCTCTTTCATCTGAAGGCTTATAAAATTTGATTAACTCTAGCCATGCCTGACCGTCTGGCGACCCCAATCCTACACATGCTACTTTAACATCATTCAGCCCAAATACCTGATTGATCAACTCTCCTTCCATTTCCCATTCCCCTTTCACCTCAAGCCCTAAATCGAGAAAAAACTCTTTGGCAGCAGAGAGGTCAATTACGTTTACACCTACATGATCTATTCTGTGTATCTTCATATCTCATACCTCCAATATCACAGTTATTAAGCAATAACCTATATTCGTTAAAAGTTAGTTTTAATTCTAATTCGCTAAAAACAGAAAATGTCCTTCTTCTTCAAGCTGGCCCGTTTGCGGAAGACCGATCTTATTGTTTTAGACTACGGCCTTTCTGAAAATTGTTTGGGGTTCTTGGATATAGAGGCAACTGTTCCGTAGCAAACTTCTTCTTAACGGTACCCATATCTTACCCTTCGGAAAGAGTATCTACCGAAACACTGGTGTACATTCTCCTGGATGTAATCGTGCGGCAAAATTAACGCTTAGATTATTCTGGATAAAATTATTACCACTTCTAATTAAAAAGTGCTTAATAAATAAAAAACCGGGAACTTTTTTTAGTCATCCCGGAATTTCGTTTATTAATATAAATTTTAATCTAAACGGGTAAACTCAATTGCTGAGGGTGCTCTTTTAGTGCCTCTAAATCCTCATTTTCAACTTCTAGAATTCTTTTACCCATTCTCTCAATTAAACCCACAACCAGGGCATTCCCCATGCAGAAATACCTCATTCTATCGGACATGCCTTCGGTCCACCGGTCTGGGAATCCGTTTAATCGTTCACATTCCACTGGGGTTAAAATTCGAATACGATTCGTTTCAGGATCTCGAATAACATGACTGCTTCGATTAACTGTACCTTCGCTAGTTAACATTGTCCGCCCAGGTTTATCAAGCGGTTCAGGGAAAGCCATTCCACCCTCAGAAAATGTATACTTATGTCCATTTGCTGCAATGCGTTCTATCTTTTTTGGACCCTTTAAATATTCAAATTTTTCTAAAGCATTTTCGTTTAAATAATATTTTTCGTCCACACCTGTTTGAATAATTTCGCCTATTGTAATCGGCTCTTCTATAATCGGTGTTAACTCCTCAGTGTAGACCCTGTTATTCCTTAAAATACCTGAATTATAATAAGTCTTAGAAAAATTATCTGAAATATCAACGATATCTTCCGTTAATGGAAAACCATGAAATTTTTTAGTTTCCTCGTCCAAAACCGGAAAGGCTTTTGCAAAAAAGCCCTCAGTACGAAGCATCGTTGAATCTTCTAAATGAGCTTTGTTTTGGATAAACTGAATGTCGTTGCGAACAGCAAAAATAAAGATTCTTCTACGACGTTGTGCTTGTCCATACTCAGCAGCATTGATGACACGCCATTCAACTGAGTAACCTAAATCACGGAAACTAGCAAGCATTATCGAAAAGTCTCTGCCTCGTTGCTTTGAAGGAGATTTAAGTAATCGGTCAACATTTTCAAGCAAAATATATTTTGGATTTAGCTCTGTTGCAAGTCTCATAATCTCCCAAAAAAGTACTCCCTTTTTCCCCTGAATACCCTTCTCTCCTGATAGGCTTCGAGCAACAGAATAATCCTGACATGGAAAACCACCAACTATAATATCTGGAACTAAATCCTTTAAATTCTTTTCATTTACAGTAGAAATATCTTCATTCGAATGAATTCCTTTACCTTCGAAGTTTCTAGCGTAACAAGCAAAAGCATCTTGTGCCTTTTTGGATGGTTCCCACTGGTTTCCCCAAACTACTTCAAAACCTTTTGTTCCCTCAAGGCCGAGTCGGAAACCCCCAACTCCCGCAAATAATTCTATTACTTTTAACATAAACGAACATCCTTTCGGTACTGAATATACCTAAGAATTATTATAATAAAAATTGAAGAAAAGATCAACCTATATAATAAGTTCTTTCCGGGAATAATCTACCTGCTTTTACTTACCTAATTAAAAAATTTGATTAGATTATCTTACCACAATTCTATGAGTTTTTCAGTTCCATAATAAGGAATATAAGAAAATGATATCAATATAATCCTAATAAATTGATTATAACACAAAACAGAACGATCGTTCTAATGTGATTAGTAAATTTTTAATTTCATTTAAAATTTTTCTCTTAAACAAAGAAAGCAACCTTGGGAGGGTTGCTTTCTTATTGTTAAAACTTTATAAAGTATGCTTTTTATAGTACTTTGAATCAATCTCCTTCAATAATGAAGATGGCTGATTATAATAATAGAGCTGCAAATAGGTTTTTGCACGTGTGATAGAAACATAGAGAAGACGCCTTTCCACTTCCACGAACTCCTCATCCTGAAGCTCTTTATCGCCGGCATCGTCCACTAAATCCAAAATCATCACGTAGTCGAATTCCAATCCTTTTGCAGAATGGAAGGTTGTCAGTTTTACCCCGGGAGTATGAGCATTCCCTTGTTCTTTCTTAATAAATTCATGCGGAATCCCCTGCGCCTGGAAAACGTAATACAAACGATTAATGCTCTTCCATTCCCTTGATAGAATCCCAATGGTTTTATCAGGATTCTCCTCCAACCATTTTTTAATGGTAGTCACAATGGCGGCATCCTGTTTTTCCCTCGAATCGCATTCGTATACATCAGGAATTGGGCCTGTATAATCCGGAAGAATCGGTGCGACGTATTCCTCATCCTTGATGATGGAATCATGCATTTGCAGGCTATGGGCCATTTGGATGATCTGTTTCGTCGAACGGAAACTGTTTTGTAAAATTTTCGTTCTTCCTCCAAGGATATTGATGCCGATGTCTTTCCAGGAAAAAGATGTCTTGTAAATTTTCTGACCTTTATCTGCCGCAATCACAAATCCCTTCTTAGCAATAAACCGCAGCAGCATCAGTTGGACCTGCTGAAGATCCTGACCCTCATCAATCATAACCTGATCAAACTTATACGAATCCTTTAATTTTGCCTTATTTTCCAGCAAGGTCAAAGCGAAGTCATCATAATCCATTTTTCTGGTATTTCTTTTCACTCTCTCATATTCTTCATAAATACGATAAATGATTTTTCGATCGGCCTTAATTACCCTTACAGAGCTGCCTCGTCCGGTCCGCGATACGTTTTGGTAGTCCAGAAGATTCTTAATTCCCTTCCCTTTTAACCAGGAAATTTCATCACCTAGAAATTCGCTGAATTTTTCCTCCGTGACAAAACGGTGTTTGGATTCTTTTTTTACGATTTCAACGGCCTTTTTTAGAAAATCCTTTTGATCTCTTGTGGTGGTCACCATCAGTCTGCTTTGCCTTAACACATCTCTTAAAGCACCATATGCCCAGCCATGGAAGGTATAGACAAAAAGATTTTGCGGACCGATTTTTTCCGCAATCTTTTTCGCGTATTCACTTAGCGTTTTATTATAAGTGAAAAGTCCGATCCGGATGGAAGGGTTCTTTTCAATCATTTTCCTTGCTTTCTTTAAAAGAACGGTCGTTTTACCGCTTCCAGCGATTCCTTTGACGAGCAATTCATCCCCATCGAAGTTTACAATTTCTTCCTGTTTAGCCGTTAATTTATGATCGATTGCTGCTAAACTCATGATTCGCTCTCCCCCTGTTATTTACCAATCATCCTCATCATCTTCATCATCCGAAAAGATCTCATCCAATGCCGATGGGACAGATTTGCTATTGTTTATGACGGTTTGAACCTGGTCCAGATGTCCGCCGAGATTCTCTTCTAGCTTTTCTTTATCTATCTTAGGCTTTCGGCTGCGCCACTCCTTAGCTAATTTTCCCCATAAATTTGTCATTTCGCCCGCTTCCTTTCTGCATCATCAACAGGATGGAAGGCTTCTGGACAAATTTGATTATGTGGACAGAAGCGGCATTTTCCGCTTGGAGCTGCTTGCATCTGAATCGGGTATTCCTGCAGCTGTTTCTCAAATTCTTCCCTTAAGGTTGGCAGGATGGAAACCGGCTGGCTGTATAACTGCCCAATGGCCGCTGCTGTCAATTTACTGTCCTCATCTGCCTTGCTGTTTTGGAGAACAGGAAAGAGAAACAGCTGACGCAAATCACTAAATTCTTCGCCCTCTCCATATGGTGTATAGCCGCCGTAATTCTTTTTCGCCCAATAACGGTAACGGATATTTTCCTCGGCGATAATGTTTAATTTAAATTCGTTCCAATAAGGAAAAAGCTTAAAGACCTCCTGCTTAATGTTCTCATCAGTTTCAGAAGGCAATAGAGCGCCAATAGACTTTAAAAGGTTACCGAAAAGAAATTCCTGCACAAATTCACTCGAAAACGTTTCAGTGCTTCCTGATAAATAACTATAATAAAATCTCCGTGGGCAGAACTTAAATTCAGCTAAAGCATCAATAGGATAAGCCAAGAATGAATCCAGTTCCTCCTTGCTTATCTCTCTAGCCAGCTTAACATCGAGCCATTCGTCCTGCTTTCCTCCATCTTCCTTATTAGGTTCCAAATTCAATTGACTCAAATAGACAGCTTTATCGAGATACTTTTTATCTTCCCATTGAACCATCCACGACAATTCAAGCCGCTCAGAGAATTGAAGTAGATTGTAAACCAAATACCTCGTTATTTGTTTCACATATTTATTTCGTAAAACCTGAAAGGACAAGGGAATATTTCTGTTGGCTAAATCATGAAAGACCTGTTCACTCAGCGGCCAAGGAAGCGTAAACTCCGAATAAGGAAGACTGTTTTCATCAAGACCTGTTACATGCGTAATTCCATTCTCCTTAAAGGCTTCGCCGTCAATTTCAATAAACGGGCGAATCAACTCGTCATCAGGATGATCCTTTTTTAAATGCCCCGATAAATAAAGACTAATCGCAGTACTTATATCGCTAACATGAAAATCACCAATATCGGGTGTTGTCTGTAACGTTTCCTTAAGCTCCTTGATAAGGATTCTTTCTTCCTTAACGATTTCTTGCTGCAAATAAGGATTAGCTGCCTCAACCAAATGACGAAGTTTTGAAAAATGGTCCGCAAGTGAAATCCGCTTTTTCCCGTCTCCAAATAAGTCAGAGGCAATCTTCATAATCATATCGATAAAATCAACGAGCTGCAGTACATCCTCTTTTGGTAAGGCAAACTGCGAAAACAATGCAAATGGGCTGGATATCCTTTGTTGGAATGCGTCATCTGCTTCCTCCTGGAAGGCTGAAAGAACATTTTCGTGTATATCAAGCAATTCTTTGGCCCTGTTTTTCCACGATTCTTGAGTAACACAACCTTGGAAAAACGGAAGGACCTCTTGGAGCGGTCGTGTATAATCCCTGGCATTCTTTTTTGTTTTTTTATCAAAAAGCCAGCCGGAAGCAAAGCAATCAAACAATCCACTCTCGGTCAGGACCAAGCTTCCCTCTTGCTCACTCCACATTTGGTGAAGCTGAAAGAGAAATTGTCCGATTGGATATCCAAGAAAATGCCGTTTAGCTTTAAAAAACTCAGGATAGTATTCCTGCAATCGATCATTCAAACTGGCTGCATTGGGAGCAAGGTAGGTTTTATGAACAGTTTTATCTTTATCAGGTGATTTAAGATTCTTCTCATAGTCCTGAAGAAAGTCATAAAAGTCCTGAAAATCCTTTACCTTTAAATGTGCCGGCTTGCGAACGTCTTCAACCAGTTCACCTTCAAAATCTGCTAAGAACTTATCGGCAAGGGTCTGTGGTTTATCTGAACTCTTGGCAATTTCCCATTGGCTTTTATCCACCCATCCATTTCTAGTGTTAATAAAATCCCCAATAAACGAAAACGAATCTGGATACCTTGAGTCATAAAGGTTTAAAAAGATGATGTTAACTCCCGCATCTTTTAGCAGTAAGAAAATTCGCTGTTGTTCTGGTGTCATATAGTAAAATCCATGAAAAACGATGGTCTTATAATCAACATTTTGATTAATCATTTGCAGGATAGGATCATCCTCTTTATAAGCATCCTTCATCATCTTTTGAATGATTTTGGTCCAATCATTTTCCAATTTATTTTTCAAGCCCTTTTTAAGGGTGAATCTTAACCTTTTTAACGATGCATCTTCTTCAAACTTTTTCCAAAGCGTTAAGAATACTTCTTCCTTTGGTGAGAGAATGAGGTCATCATCATCTAAATCTGCAGCTGTCAGCCCTGACAGTTCCAACATTCGAATGGTTTCAAGCACTTCCACCTGGTTCCGCCGGAAGGATGAAAAAAAGTTATCTTCCCACTTCATCTCACGTTGAATCATATCGGATAGGTTTAGAAATTGCTTCAGTTTCGTTTGTGAACTGTACCAATCCCCAAGTAACCCTTTAACCAATTGGATAGAGCTCACAACCGGAGCTGTAATAAAGGGTTGTTCAGGAAGTCTTTGATACCGTTCATAAACCCCTTCACGCATGTTTTTGGTTGCACAAACATGGAGTACATTCGAATAATTCTTTAAGCCTTCTAATTGGTCAAGGGTCTTAGGATTGGTATAGGTAATCACTTTACAAGTCATCTGCATCCCCTCCTAATTCCCCATGTCCAATTGCATGGACCAGGTGTCATTTTGTGGTTTAGTTGGCTGTAGAATAATCAATCTTTCCCGAGACCTTGTCATCGCTACATACAGAAGCCGCGTTTCTTCTTTGACAATCTCCTCTGTTTCATGATTATTAAAATCATGATAAAACTCGTTATCAAGCTTCTGTTTTTTAATAAACCAACCAACCTTTTTCTTGTGGTCATCAAATAAAACTTCATCCCATTCAAAATGGAAAGGCTGATCGGTAAAAGGCATGATGACGGTATGGTATTCAAGCCCTTTTGATTTATGCACCGTGACGATTTCAACCACATCCTCTGTTTCAACCGCTTCTACTCGGGGCTC
Source organism: Neobacillus pocheonensis (assembly GCF_050477905.1). Lineage (NCBI taxonomy): Bacteria > Bacillati > Bacillota > Bacilli > Caryophanales > Bacillaceae > Neobacillus > Neobacillus pocheonensis. The sequence goes on from NZ_JBCNAD010000067.1 coordinate 16,478, forward strand.
ATCTTCCTCACGATTGGTTTTAATATTAATACCAAGCCATGAGTGAAGCGCATAAAGAGTCGCATTCGTGCTGTCAAATTGCTGGTGAAGGAGGTTCATCAAATGATTCAAGTTCGTTTGATATTTATGAACCTCAAATTTTGCTTTTGCTTTTTCTTTATCTGTCGGTTCTTCAGGAATCAGCGACAATTTTTTAGAATAGAGTGTTTGAAAAATGTCAGGAGTCATGAATTTTCGAATGACAGCAAAAACAGGCTTCACTCTTAGATGTTGGACATGGCTTTCAAAATCATCTAGTAAGCTATGATTCTTCCTTAAATAGTCCAGAATTTGATCATTGTCACCTTTGAATGGAACCAGGTTGTCTAACAGTACTTCGGCTTTAAAAAACGGAGTTGCCAATGCATTAAGCACGCTTTTCGCATCATTTGGAAAGAGCATTGCCCCTAACAATGCATAAAAATCCTTGACAGCATCGCTATTATAAAAGGTTCCGCCTACATTCATCTCCGCCGCAATCCCATGCCTATCCAGCCAATCAAAAGCTCGCTTCGCCTGATTATTCGTGCGTACTAGCAAAGCCATTTTCTTTTTCTTGGATTCATGTGTTTGGTTTTTAATTAGTTCCTGTGCCTTCTCCACTTCAATCAGCACTTTGTCTTTTAGCTCATCGGCCCATTTATTGTACTTTTTCACACGAAACTCATTCATACCAAATGTCGATTCTTCATTCCCAATTAACTGGTCATTCTGTTCATAGGTTAATTCGCCGCGCTTGCCCCAGGCTGTAAAATACCGATCCAGCCTTTCAAGCAATGTCTTAGAGGTTCGATAATTGATTTGTAGCGGTTCTTCGATAAATGGTTTCACATACTCACTCAGCTGGGTAAAGGCCGTGTAATCTGCACCTCTAAAACGGTAGATTGATTGCTTGATGTCCCCTACAACAAATAAACGAGCGTGAATCATTTGATGAATTTGGGAAACAAGCTTGATTTGAACATCATCGCTGTCCTGGAATTCATCCACAAACAAGTATTTAAATTGATACGGAAGTTCCTTGAGAGCTTCAGGCTTTTCCGAACTAATTTCACTTATTTTCCTGACCAGATCTCCAATCGTGATGGCATTTTCACGCTTTTTAACGCGATTAAATTCTTCTTCACAACGTGGAAAAACATAGGAGAATAAGTCATTTAATTTCTCGAAGGGCTCATCCTGCCTATTACCTTCTTCACTCCATACCAATTCAGAAATTTGCTTTTCGCTTAACCCTTTACTTTCCATCTCATCCCAAAACGTTTCAACTATTTTTACAAGCTCATAATGCCGAAACTCTTTAAGGCCAAGTTCATCAATCGGTCTCCCCGCAACAAACTCATTTAATATTGTACTGATGATTTCTCTGCGCTTGACCTTGTAGCCTTTCAGCTGTACATTACGACCAAAGCCTAGAATGAAACCAAGCTCCTGAATCAATGACTTCGCAAAGGAATGTATGGTGCTGATATTCATTTCCCTAAGCTCTTCCGCATATTCAAGGAACCGGGGCTGTTTGGTGACCTGCTGTCTCAGTACCAATTCCTGTTTCAAGCGGTGTTTCATTTCCTGTGCCGATTCCCTTGTAAAGGTAATCATGACGATATCCTTCAAAGAAATTCCCTCCACCATTGCGAGCAAATACATGATGCGCTGAATCATAACCGTGGTCTTCCCTGTACCAGCACCAGCAGTGATGGTTAAGTTTGAATCTACAGGAGAGTGCTCCACCTTGTATTGTCCCTTGTTAAAGCGTGGAAATTGGTCCAGCCATTCCTTCTCAAATGCCTTGTCCACTCCAATTCCATCATAAATCGTAATCGGTTCATCCAAGTGATAAGGTTTTTCGGAAACGGTATATTGAAACAAATAGGCTTTTTCAAATTTCTTATAAAAATCACTCGGAAACCATTCCGATTTCTTTTTGAAATGAGATAAAACAATGATTTTAATCCCTTTTTCCAATAGCGGTTCAAATAATCGCTTATCTAGAAGAAGCTTCTTTTCTGTGGATGCAATATAAAGCAGCGAATATTTCGGTCCCTCTTCTTCCTCCGGAGTCACTGGCAGCTTTCCGCCGTGAATCAATTCCGTAAAATCTGTCCACTCGTCATCCCCTAGTGGAACAAATGAACGGTAAAGGGAAGCGTTCGATACCATCTCAAGAAGCATATTCTCATTGTTGAGGTCATCCTTGAAAAGGATTGGCGGGTTACTCGGCAGGCGATCAAAGCCTCGTTGTTCCCATTCTGATTTTGTTATATATGGAAGGGCTACCAAAACTCTCCTTGAAAGCTTGTCCGCTAATCCTTCTTTCTCACGCACCCAATCCATCAAACAATGCATTTGGTCTTCCGCCTGCTGGTATGGATTGCCTTCCTGTCTATAAAAGTCCTGATAAACCCATTTATGTCCATGTATCGCAACGATTTGATCAATCGTAATTCCTTTTACTTCAATAATGGTCATACCCAATTTTTTATCTAACAGTAAAATGTCTGGTTCCTTCCTACTCGAATAATCAGCCGAGAAGATAGGATAGTTCCAATAACCTAGACATTCTCTTTTCTTAAAGGCGGCTTTGAAAGCCTCCCACACGATTCCTTCGGCTTTGCTGCCCTTCTTTTTTCTCATAAAGGTAGAAATAAATAGTCCAGCCAAAACTTCACCTTCTTTAGTCATTTTATCCTATTTTTTGACATCTATTATTATAGCAAAAAATGTTACTAGAATGTGAAATTTCCTATAGTTGACAGGAGAAAGGTTAAATTGTTTAGTAATCTTAGAAAACTGAACTTCGAGATCTTCAAATTCCATCAACCATCTCTCTCACTTTCCCTAAATCATGCGTTAGTTCACGTAACTGCTCTTTTTGCAGCTCCTCTTCCTTCTGTTTTTCCTTTTTCACATCGGCAAGTGCTTGTTTCATCAACTGCTTCTGCTTTTCAATATCCGCTTGAATTTCCTCATTGACTTGGTCAAGATAGGCGGTCAACTCTGTTTCTACATTACTTCCAGCCACATCAACGATATGGGGAATCAATTCTCTTGCAACCTTTTGTTTAGCCAATTCACGTTTTTCTTTTTCTTGTTTGGATTTAAAGAAACTTTCTATGAAAATACCTATGGCACCGGCAATAATCGCCCCAATCGGACCGCCAGCAATAACGCCCCCAATGGTAGCAAGAATAACGGGGAGCGATTTGACCACGAGGTCCTTGACCATAGTATCAGTCGCTATTTTTACATCATCGATTTTAATTTCTGTATCCATGATGGCATTGATCTGTATTAACTCAGAAACATTTTTTAAATGCATTTGAAGCTTTGGCTCAAATTCACTCTTTATCCCCGCGATCACTGCACTTCTGACAATGAAATTGACCTTTTCAGTAATATCCTTGCCATTTAAAATCATGGCCTCCAATGTAGATTGGCTTGAAGAAAGATCTGAGCTGATTTTCACTTTGATGCTGTCGATACATTTTTGAAGCTGGGTTTCGAACTTTGATTTTTCCTTTTCCAATTTTAAAGAAATTTCCGCAACCTCTTTTTCCAATTCCTTTTCCTTTTGTTCAAGTTCTGAAGAAGAAAGTTCATGGTTATGCAGTCTTGATTGAATGTATTTTTCAACCAAAGAGGTATGACTTTTTAATTTTCTAAAGTAATTTTCCTCAAAGATTTGCTCACTTTTTTGCTGAATCTCAGCTAGAAATTGTTTGACTTCCTCTACATTTTTGTCCCTTTTTGACTTTACGCAAGCGATTTTTACATCCTTAATCCCCAATAATGCAGGGATATTTGTTCTAAAATACCGAATGTTTTCTTCAAGTTCTTCAGCTGAAACTTTATCGCATTTGGTAATCACTACATATACAGGAACTTCATGAAGCTTCAGTTCTTTGAGAAAGTTTGCAATGCTTTCCTTGATGACGGGTTCATCTGCACTGAAGGTAACAATGTATGCCAGGCTGTTTGGCAGGTATAGGTCGATTGCCTTATTATGTAGTTCAATCCCTGAATCAAATCCCGGCATATCCACGATTTTAACTTTTGGGATTTGTTTTAGGAAATCATGGTTATATTCTATTTTTACTAGTTTGGTAGTATATGTATCAATGTCTTCTTCTATAAATTGTTCAATTCTTAATTCTTGGACTTGTCCATTTTGATAATAAAAAACGCGATTTTTTCCATAATAGATTTCAGTAGGGACAGCTGTTTCAGCCGTTATTTGAGTTTTAAGCAGGGTTTCACCCAAAATCGCATTGATCATTGAACTTTTCCCGGTACTGAAACCGCCAATAATCGGTGTCGTTACCCGGAAGGAGGCCATCTCCTCTAAATCTTTTTTTATTGCATCCCCGGACAATCCGTATTTATCGGAAAGCTTAAGACATACTGCAAAAAATTCTTGTAAATCTAAAGTTTTTAATACAGAACTCATATCCATTACTCCTTTTGTAAATCGTCTAGGTCAAACTAATAAATAGGTGTTAACTAATTTTCGCAAGACTTTTTATCTATTAAAAGGGTCTGTTTCGAAAAATAGTATAAAAGTCATGGATTGGAAATCAAAAAATAACCGGACTTAGAATAATCCTGCCCGGTCCAATTAAAAAGTTACTTCTTAAATGTCGGTTCCATTTTCTAAATTTTGGAACCGACATTTCTAGCTAGCTAGTAATAATTTCAATAAGCTTGTTGTTTTGCCATTTTCGATTTTTGCGTTGATAGTTGTTTCCTTTTTTGGTGCAAATCAGTAATGTAATCCTCTAAGCTAGACATTATTGCTTCCGGGCATAGACGGGCAAGCTGCATTTTTTTAAATTTAAATTGCATTATTTCCATATCAATTTGATTCATCATTTTTATGATTTCTGTAATTTCATTTCGGAAATGGCATACTTGTCGCTGCTTAAGCTCTTGAAGTTTTTGTTGAATGAGCCGTTCTGCCTTTTCCATCTCGTTAGCACTGACAAGCTCTAAAATATAATTAACAATTTCAAGTCTATTCATTTTTCAAGACCTTTGGGATGATTTCGTTATACAGTTCCATTGCTGCTTTACGATCTTCTGTGGAAAGGTGCTGATTAAAGAGAACTGTTGTTAATTCCTTTAGAATATCCGTTACCACTTTACCCTTAGCGAGGATATCGTCGCGATCTTGACATCGTAAAGCGATTTCATAGTCAGTGATTTTTTCAAGTTTCCGAATTTCAGCATCGATTTCACTTATCCTAGCAGCACTGTTAGCGCGAATTTGTAAAATATTTATGATTTGCTTCCCAATTTGAAGGACATCCGTTGCAACATCCAGCTTTTTCATGGCTATAGCATGGTTATTTTCCATTTCTTTTAATTCAAGATTGGAATTTATCTTAGTTTTTACAGGTGTTATTAGTTCGCCTGTATAGGCCGGCTCTTTCAGTTGATTCATTGGCTCCTCTACCTGTAATCGACTCCTTCTCGCTGTCACACCACAACACGCTCCTTTTTGATATCGGATATCAGTCCTTGAATTTCATGGATATTATTCTCCAATTGTTGAACATCAGTAGCATTTAACGGATGGAAGTCAGTTGAATTCAACATGGTTAAATAATCGTCAAAGTTTTCATCCATATTTTCATGATTGACCCTTCGTAATTCTTCCAAATCCTTTAATACAGACTTAATCGTATCCTGCTCCCATTTCTCCGTGCCTTTTCCGACTTCGCCAATTAGGCGTGTTTGCCATCTATTAGCCTCGATTACATAGAAAACCCCTTCAATAAAAAGGCTGACTGCAATCGATAAATTTCGAGTCGATGTCGCGCCTATTTTTTTTAGAAAACCTGCTAGCGCATTGTGTGTATCTCGAGAAAAAGTCTTTCCGACCAATTTCCCAGCATATTTGAGCCCTTTTTTGGCTAAATTCGCAACACCAGCCCCCGCTCCACCACGACCACCGTATCGGGCTAAAAAGGTTTTCAATGCGCCATCTGTCGCCCGATGGGCAACTTTCCGGCTAATACTTTCTACAATCGGCTCAAAATGATTACTGATTATTCTAATCTCTGTTTGAAAATTGACAATTGCTTCATTGACAAGCTCCTCAAGCTTCCTATTGAGCTCCGTTAACTCCAGCTCAATGAAATCAGAAATGTTCCTTCGTTCTAGTTTTTCATATCGTGGCATTAGATGTGCCTCGACATATCCTGTGCACTCTTCCGCCGATGTCCATTTATTAGCTTTTTGAATTTCATTTTTTATGTTGCCGTTTATATTCCGACGAGCCTCCGTGAAAAGTTTCGGAAGCTGACGCTTTAAGCGATTAAACGTTTCATCGATGAGCAAGGCCGCTGCTTCTTTTTTTTGCTGTAATTCATGAATCGAATTTTTAAGTATTTCGAGTTCTTCATCGCTCACCTTTGCCATCATCAATTGTTGCTGCCAGTAGTATTCAGCCTGTTGAAGCAATTGAATTTGATAGTTTTGTAGAATCATTTCCACATGACGTTTACGTTGCTCAGATTGTACCTCTTGCCTTACTGAAGCCCAGAGATTGTCCGCCGCTGGCAGTTTTACACCATCACCTGGAATGCTTCGGACAATGAAATAATCCACATTTGAATGCAATAAGTCATTTGCATAACTGATAATCTCTTGGATGCGGGCATCTTTTTCGGCAACATTTTCCGGAACCCGGTTTATCACTAAAAAGAAACGAATATCCTCTTGTAAGAAATGCTCAATATAATGTAAAAACTCCGCATCATTTTCACCGATTCCTACTCGATAATTGACAACATAAATAATAACATCACTGTTCGGAATGAATTCCTTCAACACTTCCTCATGCTCCTCATGGATAGAGCCATAGCCAGGCGTATCAAAAAGACGCATTCCCTGTAATCCATGTGGCATTTTCGGAAGGTTTAAACGTAATCTTAGGACATCGTGGGAAGGCTTTCTCGTTTCAAGATGAAATTGTTCCTTCGTTAGCCGCCGAAGACGAGCATTTCTTAGTAACGCATAATGAGTGATTTCGGTCTCCTGTTCATCCTCAAGAAATTCAACTACAGTCCCTGTCGTTGGGCTGGAAGAGACAGGTAGCACTTCTTCATCCAGCAACCCATTAATTAACGAAGATTTTCCTGAACTGGTTTCGCCAAGAAGCGTGACAAAACTTTCGGGGTAATCTATCCGTTCCTGTAATAATTGAAAGATTTTCGAAAGTTCTGGGTCACCTGTTTTTTCGATAATAGGATGGATGGAATCCATGGTTTGTTGTAACGACATTTCACTTCAACTCCAATGATTTGATATAAGCGAGATCATCCCTTAATTGATGCTCCTGTGCTTTATATTCATCAATTTCCATAAAACGTATTTTCCGTTGTTCCTCATACTTTTCCTCAAGCATCCTATCCTGCTCTTCTTTTACCTTCTTCGCTGTATTCCGAATAGATGAAACAAACCCTGTTAATTGTTCAGTCAGTGATGTTTCTAGGTTTCTTCTAAAGTTTTCAATGGGTTCCTCTAATTGAGCCATTGTTTTACTTTGGCGGGACTCCTGAATCGATTGCTTGGCTTTGTTACCAAACCAGTTTAATGCTACCGTTAAGACCGCGGTCGCTCCAAGGGCTGCCCAGCCAAATGGATTCGAAGCAAGTAATAGGACAGCTACCCCCCCAGCAAGTGAAAGCGCACTAGGAATGCCCTTTTCAAATTTAAATTTTTCCTCTTTCGAAATATTCTCGAATGAATCAAAAGAACCCTTCGCATTCCTGACATGAAGATGATTAAAGGACTCTTCAACCTTTAGTTTCAACTCAGTTGTTGCCTCTAAATAGGCTTCCAAAATATCATCGGTTGCATCTTTTTGACAATCCTTAAAGGCAGTTGCCAAACGGTCACCGTCAACAACATTGCTTTTGATAATACGTTGCATATCTGCGCGCAAATTTTCCTTTCCTTCACGCGTGATTCTTTTTATGTAGGTTAGTAATTCCCTTTTTTCATCCGATAGCATGTTCTCCAACATTCGAAGAACCCGATTATTTTCTTCTATTATTTTCTCTAGTTCTTCCTCTTCACGCCGCAGTTGTTCATAATGCTCCTCCGGCCCTTTTTGGTAAAGCTCGATTTCCTTTTCTAATGCGGCCTTCAAATCTGCAAATGCCTTTTGCTTTAGATTCTTTAATTCATCCTTAAGAACGGTAGACCAAGAATTGGAAATCGATGTGAAAAATAGTTCAAATGCTTTTAGTCCTGATTTTTCTCGTAAATCTTGATCGTTCATTAACTTCCCTTTAAGGGCAGCATAGACATTAATAATCCGAACATCGATAGGGTGGTCCATATGATGTGCATCGCGAATTTTTTCCAGAACTTGATTGTTGTGTGCTTTACCGTCCTCAACTTCTACTTTTGATTCATCATTCCATTGGTTTTGAATAAACCATGCCTTAGAAAGCTTTGGCCAAACCGCTTTCAAGAAATTGGCTTCCTGTTTAGTGATAGGTGGTACCGTTCGAAGCATAAAGATAGCGGCAGAAAGCCTTTCAATATAATCCATGGTTGTTTTAATATTACTTTGGGTTAAGCTTCCAACACCGGGCAAGTCAACAAACACGATTCCATTCTTTAATAACGGTTCGTCTTTAAACACTTGAATGAACTTCACCTTTTTTTCATTGCCTGGATTGTAGTCGTTATGCACGTATTGTTCGAGCTGCTGCAGACTTGAAATAGATACTGGCGACCGATTTTCAAAATGGACTATACTGGGAGAACCCTTTTTTCCATATCGAATTTCAACAGGTACACAGGTTGTCTCATCAACATCGATAGGTAAGGTAACCTCATTCATTAATAAAGCATTTAGAAAACTACTTTTACCCGTACCCTGAATGCCGAGGACCGGTACATAAAACTCTTGTGTATTACTGTTTTTTATTCGGTGCTGTATGTTTTCAATGTATGACAATCCAGTACCAGGATCAGGTGTGCCTAATACACGGTTAAATATTTCTATAACACGCTGTTCATCAAACATAGTTTGTATCATTTTTCTACACCCTTTCTTTTAAACCATTTTTTATAAAATGGTAAATTTGTGTACTCTAGTTTCCTATGTATCTCATTTAGTTTTTGTAAGATAGACTTTTGATCAAGTCCATCCATCAATTCCTTCTTCATCAATTCCAATTGGGTTTGCTGATTATTCAATTGCTGTTCCAACGATACCTGATTTAATTTTAGTTCCGTTGCAAGCTGTTTGAATTCTTCCTGCCCTTTTTGAAGAACATCTAATTGCGCTTCTATTTTAGTTGTAACAGTGGAGTACTTAGCATCGAATCTTTGTAATTCCTTCATTTGCTTTTGCATAGTGGAATCAGACTGAAGCAGTTGGGTAGTAATGCTGGACTCCAATGACGTCAATTGCATTTGGATGTCTTCAGACAAATGTCGCAGTCCGGCGGATACACCACCCTCAATAGTGGCTGCCAAACTCGATTTCAGTTCATTCAACGTTCCCTGCGTTGCTATACCGAATTCTAGCAATTCAGTAATGCTTTGATTAAGGATAGCCACTTCTTCTGCTAGATTCGTATTAGTCCTATCCAATTCAGTTTTAATCTGCTTTAGGGATTCATCCTTCAAAGCTTGTTGATTTTCAATGACAAAATTAACATTAGCCTCAATCTGTTCGTTTAGCGATTGAATTTGATCAACCTGAATTTGCTCGGCCTTTTCAAGTTTTTCTTGGAGCGTCGTTTTTAATTTTGATATAACACTTAATACATCCCCTACATCGCGCGAAAGACGTGTAATCGGTTTTTGTGTATGGGTCATCCCTTCCTTAAGCGAGGATAGTTGGGTAGAAAGTGTGGATTGTAAAGCCGTCAATTGGATTTGGGTGTCTTCAGACAGACGTTGAAGTCCGGGGGATACACCGCTCTCAACAGTGGCTGCTAAACTCGATATCATTTCATTCATTGTTTCCTGCGTTGCTAAATCGAATTCTACCAATTCGGTAAAGCTTTGTTTAATCAAAACAACGTCTTTTGCTAGATTCGAATTGGCATTATCCATTTCAGTTTTAATCTGCTTTAGGGATTCATCCTTCAAAGCTTGTTGATTTTCAATAACAAGATTAACATTAGCCTCAATCTGTTCGTTTAGCGCTTGAATTTGATCAACCTGGATTTGCTCGGCCTTTTCAAGTTTTTCTTGAAGCGTCATTTTTAATTTTGATATAACACTTAATACATCCCCTACATCGCGCGAAAGACGTGTAATCGGCTTCTGTGTATTGGTCATCCCTTCCTCTAAAGAGGATAGTTGGGTAGAAAGTGTGGACTGTATTGCCGACAATTGGATTTGGGTTTCTTCAGACAGACGGTGTAGCCCGGCGGATACACCCCCCTCGATATTGGCTGCAATACTTGACTGTAGGTCATTCATTATCCCCTTTGTCGCCTCATCTATTTCTATCATTAACGTTTTTCCCATATCATTTCACTCCAGTTTGCTTCATCAGCGCATTTAAATATTGATTGTAGGCATGCATCATCAAGCTAGAATCAATTAAATACGACATCTTTTGTTGAAGGTATTTCGTTAGTTGTGTGGAATCATGCACAATCGCTTTCGAATGGTCCAAGTGTAAATGCATGATTGAAAATAATGGGCTGGCATCATTCACCAACACCTCACCTTTTTTAAAGATGGTCAATTGTTTAAATTCAGCGACAATGTCGACCACTTCATCATATGCACCATTTTCCAGAAACTCTTTAAAGGACTGCATTACTAGATTACAAACACTCTGACGTAAAATTGGCAAACTTAAAATCTTGCTCTCGGCGAGTTGCAATTTTGCTTGCCCAGCTTGTACAACATTCGTTAAAACATAGACATTAAAGCGGATTTGCTGCATGATATACTCAAGTTCGGTTCTTTTCTCCCTCGATAACTTTATTTCGTACACAATAAGGAGGTTCTCCTTCACCAGCAACCCTTTATTAGGCAGGATTTTTTGTTCATCATTCGTTAATGGTGTATTGAAAAAGCGTTGTGAAAATTGTGCTAACGCTAAATCATCCCACCCTAAAAGAACGTTTTGTTGATGCTCTCTGCTAAGTCGATTTAATGTCTCGACATGCTTTGTACATTTTTGGAAAATGGATTGTAAGATTTGATTGCTCATTTCATAGAACCGATAGGTCATTTCATCAAGTTCCATTTGAACCATCTTGCCAGATTGGACAATCCTTTTTTCGTTTTTAAATTTCAATGCGTTTTGGTATATGACTCTTTTGTTATCCTTCAAATCTTTCTCCAAAGATGTGTCCAACTGCTGTAACTTTTCAATTAAAAATTTCAGGTTATTCAATTCATTTCGATGTTTTTTCTTCTCCTGTAACGCAGCCTTTTGCTCAATCTGCAAATTATGGAATTCCGCCATCGCACTTTGTAATTGGTTCTCCCATTCTTTTAGCTTTTGGGATAGCGCATGGTTAAAGCTTTGTTCAAACGAAGATTACGTACCATTTGGGGCTTATCCAACTCTTCTACTGAATCATTAACGTATTCATATCCCCATTCCTTATTGAAAATGGAGCCGAAAAAACGTTTGGTTTTCCCTGAAAAGCCACTTGATTCTACTCTGACGCGCCTCTGTTTCGTGGTTGACTTCAATTCAAAATAGTTCTGTGCATTTTGCTTGGTGGAACGGACCGCGATTGAGCGAATCATTTCTCCGAGATTGAAGCCGAGCTTATCCATAAAGACTGTAACTTCAGAGTTCATTGTACGCATTGATTGTAAAAATTGGTCCTCTATATTGCTAGACCTTGCCTTAATGTCACTTAAAATGGATTTTGCTTTCAATAAATCATTAATTCTTAAATTATCAATTTGTTGTATAGCAGAAGAAATTCCACTTTTAAAATTCGCCAAGGTTTTTTGAAGTTCAAGCCTTTTCCGTGTTAGAATATCCTGCATTTCCTGTGATGAATTAAGGTTTTCTTCGAGACGAAGCTCCATTTGTCGGATTTGTTGGTCAAACGATGCCCGATTACCAGATAAGTTTTTTTCTTCGTCTAAAATTGATTGAATGAAGCTCTTTAAGTTATTTCCCCGGGTATGGAATAATTGAGGACCCATTTTTTCTTGATAGGATTGAACCGTCTGTATTAGATTGGCGATTTGGGATTCCTTAATCTTTTGAGCATTACTTTCCCTGCGTCCATCCACTGCACGTTTCGCTGATACCTGAACAATTTGGACTATTTCATGCAGCTTCGGGTCAATGGCATCTAATATACGTTTCGTACGTGCTAGGTGCTCATCCGCTATCATTTTCCGTGATTTTTCAACCCGGCCATTTCTTCCTAGTTTAGGCTCAATCGAGTCCAGCATGTTTTGTACAATGATCATTGGCTTATGTAAATCATGTATTTGGCTCAGAATCCGTCTTGTCGTATCATCAGAGTTTGTTTTTAAGGTAACTGTATATAAGCAAAGGTCGATAGTAGGTAAAAGGGTTGATAATGTCAATTCATCATGGCGCTCAAGACCAAACGCATCAAGTCCCGGGCTATCAATAATTTGCACATCATTTGGCAGTAAAAAATGCCTCGACTTTAATCGTATTTCTTTAACTTTATAGCGGTTGCCCTTGTTTAAATCCTCGTCCCCGTATTTTTTTAGTGCTGCCACAATATTGTATTCATTTACCTTTTCAATCCGATCATCCTCAAACACAATTTCTGCACTTGTCGTTGAACCTTTTGAACAAACAATGATTGAGCCGGAGCTTGGCCGTACTGCAGTGGGTAAAATATTATCCCCCAATAAAGCATTCAATAATGTTGATTTACCGCTGCTTGTTACTCCAATAAGTCCAATTCGAATGGTCCTATCCGTCCATCGTTCAAGCCGAGAACGCAAATCAATGATGTAGTTCTGGAAATATTTTTTGGTAATTTCGTCATTATGTAAAATACTATTGATCTTTTTCGCATATTCAATTTCATTCATTATTCTTAGTTGACCTCCTCGAAAAGAGTGCACATTATATTAGTCAAATTGAACCCTACCAAAAAGTAGTCCCTTTATTCTTATTTCTGTAATTTATTCTCAACAACGGGCAGCAGTTCGTTTATTGTTTTTAATTCATGCTTTAATAATGTCAGTTCATGTTGGTGTGAGCTTATTTTCGCCTCTAATTCTAGTATTTCTTTTTCTAAAGAAAGTTTTTTCACTACTAATTCAAAGCGCATTTTCTCCACATTCTTAGGATCTAATTTATCATCGTTTAAAAACACCATTGTCTTCTCAAATAAGCTGCCAACTGCCAGACCCAAAGCTGATCCTAGTAAAGTACCAACCCCAGGTATTAATGAACCTACAGCTGCACCCATTGTAGTGCCAGTGATTGCGCTAGAAACAGCTCTTGTCCAACCTTTATGTTCGGTAAGAAATCTTTCTAGTTCTTTTGAACTAACTCTATATCCATACCCCTTACCTAGGTCTTCTGCATCCAATTTACCGTCCCTAATCCATCTCCGTACGGTTTCTTCGTTAACATTCAGCTTTTCTGCTATCTCCTTGGTTGTCAAAATATCCATAAATAAAACCTCCTAAACAATCAAGAAGAATATCAAATATTCTATCGCTGTTTATTTTTAGACATAATGAACTATTAATCTATGGATGTAGAATACATCATGCTACAATTGGAGATTGCCATTTATTTACTGTCAATACTCATTTTCCCATTTAGTCATACTTTTTAACTATTTATTAATATTAAAAAAGTACCATTCCCAAATTAAAGGTACGATTATTCCCTTATAAGTAATTGGCAAATTAACCCCATGTTTTTTAACAAAAATCAATAGATTATTCTTTTCATAAAAAAATGAGCCACTGTCATTACGAGGGCACTGAAAAAGTCCAATTCCAAAAAAGGCAGTTGAAAGTTCAATTGAATTGAACCTTCAACTGCCTTTTTATTTTATAATTAATGATATTAAATATATGTAGGTGATTTTCCAAAATGAAGAATCTCTCAATCTTAGTC
>NZ_JBCNAD010000068.1:0-6722 GCF_050477905.1 Neobacillus pocheonensis
TTCGTCAGCTTACCCTTTTCTCGTAGGTTTATTTGCATTCTCACCATATTCATTCAACTCAAGCATCATGAACTACACCACTCCTTCGAGTAGGCTTTCGTCAGCCGAACTGGTACGGTAATTTCTCACGCCTTTTCACCGAGCTTATAACACTATCATTCTTACTAAATCCAGTGCTATTCGACCAAGAGAGAACCCTTCAGGGCGTTACCCCGTCATTTGATTCTTCGATATAACCCTTCAGTTCCGACAGGAACTGCCTGACCTTTACCTGAGCATTGTGTGACCAATCTCAATTTAAGCCAGGAACATTTCGCACAACTCAAGCACCCGATAGTTTAAGTGAAATAATTCACAAAGTTTGTGAGAATTCCTATTCTAATATGCGAATATTGTCATCTAGTTTAGTTTCAAACAGACTTTTTAAGCAAATTCCCCACTTTCATTAAACGTGTAGGCGAATTCTTGTACTAGATTTGAGCATATTCATCATTTTTTGAAGTTTTGAAAGTTATTGATTTATGTAATGAAAACTGTAATACTGTAACAATTAAAATCGCAATTATTTTAACTAAAATCTTATTAAAATTAAGTAGTTGTACAAATATAAACAGTATTAAAGCAGTAATCGCAAAACCAACCAAAGCTACTGAGTAATATTTTAAATATCTCGAAAATAATTTGTCTTTCACCTTAAAAGTAAAAATCGCGTTTAAAATAAAGTTGTTTGTTTGGCCTAAGCTAATACTAATAAAGTTAGCAATTTGGATATTGATACCAGCAACCATAGTAAGAAGCCAAAATGTACCAATATCAACAATGATGCCTGTTACACCAATACTACAGTATTTGATGAATTTTTCATACTTCCTCATTAATTCCAGCTCCTCTTTTTGTTTTTGTAAAATTATGAATTACACGAATTTATTAAATATATAATTTATACTTAAATAAACTAACTATTAATAAAGTAAATATAATCTAGACTTCTATATTTTAAGGTGAAAACTATGTATATCGAAAAATTGCGGAAACAGGATCTATCATATTCATTTAAATAAAAAAAGTAGCCCTATGGCTACTTTTCATAACTAATTCTTCATATTCATCAAGTTTTCAAAAAGTAGCTTTTGCTTTTCATTCATATTGAAATTTACCCTAGTTAAAAGGTTGTTTACCCATAAGATTGGCTGATTGCTTCTTCCACTATACTGCCCTGTAGCGATCCCTGTACTTTAACTCTTGCACCCGTTAGTGTAAGTACAATATTTCACAATCTTACCTTGCCTATGTAAGTAGTTTAAGAACAATCAGCAATTAATCCTTATAATAAAATCCCCTGACATTGTCACGGGGATTTACAACTACTTTTCTCAGTATTTCATTCAAAAACGATATTATAATTCTGTCGATGGGGCTAGTGATGACTTTTCTACTTGAGTTACGGCAGTTAAAGCAGACGAAATTTCGTTCGAAGCCTGTTTAATCGCTTCCTGAGCGAGTGTAGGATCTGAATTTGCCTTTTCAATTGCTTTTGTTAACAATTCCTGTGTGAGTGTTACATTTGCTTTTGCTCGATTTAGTTGATTTACATCAATTTGAGTCATGAGAATCTCTCCTTTTGTTTTAAATTACTTCTATATATTCACCCTACATTTAATTTTTATTAAAGGTAAAAACTACCTCAAAATTGAAAAGGGGTATCGCCGCGGTAGTCCCAATCTTCAACTCTTGCACCCGATAGTTTAAGTGTAATATTTCACAATCTTTCTTGTAGAACAATAAAAAGCAACCTTCAACTTGAAGAGTCGCACCTGTTACTTAACTAATCATTAGTTTTTTGTATTTTTCAAAAAGGTATTGAAATCCATATAAGAAAAAAGCCTTGTAAAAGAAATATAGAAAGAACTGAAATTCGTTAAATTGAACTAATCTATATAGTTTTAACTTTGTAAATACCCTTGTAATAGGAGATACAAAAATTGCTTCGCCAATAGCATTTAACATAATAAACTTTTTAAAATTACCGTATGCCCATTTTAATGTCCATAAAGACATCGCCAACATTGGTCCTATGAGAAAAGGAAATTCATTTTGAATAAAGGACTGTGGTTTATTATAAAAAGACCACCATTTGCGTTTTTTTCCAATTTGGGCATCCAAACTACATATTAGAACAGCAAGGATTGATACTGGTAAAAATCTCCTTATAGTCCGCCATCCTAACAAAGGCATTGTAAGCCACGAGAGTAATATCATTACAATATTAAGTAACCACTGATTTTTCATTGTCATATTAATACCCCTTTTTCCAAAAGGAATTTTCTAGCTTATTATTTCTCCCTCGTTATTTAACTATTCTGCATCCATTAGTGGAACAAGAACAAAAAAGCCACCAAATTGGCAGCTGAATCTTTAACTTTTGCACCCGTTAATTAAACAAGTCCCCTGACTTCTATTGCATAATATCCTCGTATTTGTGAACAAAAATCTTTTTGAATTTTTTTATTTCCAAGAAAGATAATATTTAGTAATTAAATGAAGGAGATGATTAAAATGACGATCAACAAATACGTTAAAAATATTCTAGGTGTTGATGTACGTGCCCGTTTTTCTACAGCAGATAGCGGAAATAATTATGACCCCTTCAAAAATCCTATTATCCATAAACAAATAAATGGACGAGAGATAGTACCGCTTAATGTTAAAAAATTATGGGGGAAATAAATCATCCAAAATATTAAAAATTGTGTTCTTGCCTAAATATAGATATTCAAGATTTGCATATGATAACCATCCTTTTTAGGATGGTTCAGAGTGTAGACAAAAGGCATCCGAATGTGACCATTCGGAGCCTTTTGTCCTTTTTATGCTTTTTATATCTTAGAACGGACCTCTCCGGAGGTCCATTTTACACCATTTCTGGACATTGCCATGTCCAGCTGGCCATCTTCTTTAAATTCATGGATGCAAAAGTAAGCATCGCTTGCATGAACAATTTTTTTATGCCCCTTAGGGTTGTCCATCGCATACCATGCTTTTCTTTAGCATCTGCAAAGACACGTTCGATCGTTTCTTTACGTCTTGCATAAATGCTTTTATTCTCTTGTGTATGACGAAGATGATCGGCTTCTTCCAAGTAGTTCTCCCACACATGTCGCTGAATGAGTTTTTTATGTTCCTTACTCTGAGTACACTCTGAAAGCAAAGGGCAAGTTTTACATTGAGTCGGATTAGAGAAGTATTGACGATAACCTTCTTTGGTCGTTGTTGCATATTTCAGTATTTGTCCTTGCGGACAAATATAACAATCGTAGTGTTCATCATATACATATTCATGTTTTTTCATATATCCGTCCTTCGTGCGAGGGCGAGTATATGGTAAAGCGGGTGTCATATCATTTTCAAATAGGTATTGGGCAATAGCAGGTGTTTTATATCCAGCGTCAGCAGCAACAGCTTCAGGTTTTCCGTGGTTCTCAATTACCTTTTCCAGTAGTGGCTCGAAGATGGCACTATCATGTATGTTCCCTGGCGTAACAATAGCTCCCAAAACAAAACCCTTGCGATCAGATGCTGCATGAAATGAGTAAGCAAACTGCTTTGTTCGCTCGTCCTTCACGTAATAACCACTCTCTGGATCAGTAGTACTTTCCTTTATTTCTTTCACTTCTTCTTTTTCAAATTTATCAGGAGGAAATGGTTTCTTGCCGTGGTCTTCACGGTCACCATTGATTTCATCCTGAAGACGAGCTTGGTACGCTTTCGTTTCTTTACGTACAACTTTCTTCTCGAATTTACGCTTATTCGCACTCGCTTTTACATGAGTAGAATCAATAAATACGTGCTCGCCACTAACCAACTTCTTTTCTGTAGCTTCCTTCAAAATACGATAGAAGATCTGTTCAAATAAATCTGTATCCTTGAATCGTCGTTCGTAATTTTTCCCGAATGTTGAGAAGTGGGGGACTTTATCATGAAACCCAAAACCTAAAAACCAACGATAAGCTAGATTCGTATCAATCTCTTCTATTGTTTTGCGCATAGAGCGAATACCGAAGGTATATTGGATGATGGCCATCTTAATTAATACCACAGGATCAATACTTGGACGTCCACGTTCGGTAGAGTACATTTCTTGAACAAGTGAATATATAAATGAAAAATCGATAGCAGCTTCCATTTTACGAACCAAATGATTCGCAGGTACAAGCTGGTCTAAAGTAATCATTTCTAATTGGTCCCGATTAATCTGTGTATTTTTCGTTAGCATTTCATCACCTCATGGAAATCTCAGTACCTTAATTATACAAAAAAGACTGCCGATAAATCCGATTTTTTTCGAATTTGTCGACAGTCTGAACCATCCTTTTTAGGATGGTTTTGTATTAGGTTGTAATTAGTAAATCTCCAATACATAAGCTAATAAATACTCCACATACTACTTTTGTAATTTCAATTTTATCGCGAAAAGAGGTCTTTAAATGACAGTTGGAAAAGACGTTCAAACAGCTTTAGCAAGTTTAAAAAGTGCACAGGCAAGCTTTGAAACCTTCGCTTTAGCAACTGACAACCAAAACGCTAAACAACTTTATCAACAAGCTGCACAACAAACACAATCTGTTCTTGATAGTCTTGAACCACGTCTTCAAGAAATTCAAGCCGAGGAACCACAATACAAACAACAATAATTTTGTTCTAAACAAAGTGGCATTTACCACTATTTGGAATTAGCGTTATCAATTAAGTTCCATATAATACTTTGGAAACAATTTCAAACCGTATATCTGTTAAAACAGCCATCACTCCAGGTAACCAAAATGAAGACTCCATATGGAGCTTCTTTTTTTGTCGCCCTTTACCTCAAATGTGACTTAAAAGAGAATCCTCTTGTTAAACTAAACTGCTTACGTTAGCTTAAGTGTATTCCTTCACAATGTAAGTTTTCTGTAAATTTAAATTATAAAACAAAGGGAATTGCTTAAATATCCACATAAAAAAGAGCGACCATTTCAGCCACTCTTAACTTATCCTTTAAATTTATCTATTTCTACGGACAATTTTCACAGTAGTAAATTCCATCTATTTTATCCTTACTTAATTCCTCATATAGGAACAACTGGCTACAGCATCCGCACTTAATCAACTCATCAGCACAATCTTCGCATGCTTTCCACTCATAGCCTGTATCTAGGATGTTATTTTCTTCGAAATAGTCATTACAAAAGTCACATCGTACATTCTTATCACCCATAAAATACCTCCCCTTTTATTAAGTGGCTTCAAGTATTACTTTATTCTACTGGCTCTGTTAAATAATTATGTTGATTTTTAAGTAAAAAGAAAACAGTCAGAAAAATCTAGCTGTTTTTCCTAAAATTTAACTTTCTCTTATTTAACTAACGCACCCCGTTACTTTAAGTACAATATTTCACAATCCGTTTTTAGAGCGTTGATTAAAGTAATATGGAGCAGCCCGAGCGGTGACAATGACCTGTGACATACTCTTTTGCCAAAAATTCCGTCGAATGGACATAAATTCGAAAAAGCAATGCTGAGGCGTGGAACATTTTGCGCATAGATTGTAATGGGATTTCAAACCCTATTTGTATCATCGGTCTTAGAAACTGTGGATCGATATTCAATTTGATATAGAGGAGTAGGATAATATGGCAAAAAAGTGGGTCAGCGCATGGGTCGTTCTCATCACGTTCTTCACCCTCGTGGGCTGTAACCGAGATTCGGATCATTCCTCTTCACCCAAAAATAACGACAGCGGCACAAGTCAGTCCTTGACCCCAATGAGCAACCGGTCCCAATCCAACCCAAACAGCATAGGGACAAACGTGTCGTATGTGAATAAGACAAAGACGAAGGATGGAAAGGTAATCTATACCACGAAATATCCTGCATCCCTGGGAGTCATCGTGAACAAGAAAGTTTATCTGCCTAAAACGTATGTGCCGAAGAATCTGGTCTATCCTAAGACCTCCTTTCTCTTTAATGAAAAAATAGAGAAACGGAAGTTGCGCCAGGAAGCGGCGGCGGCACTCGAAAAGATGTTTGCGGCAGCAAAAAAAGACAAAGTTTATTTAAGCGGGGTCTCTGCCTATCGTTCGTATGCCACGCAGGCGGCCGTCTTTGACCGTTATGTCAAAAGAGACGGGTATGAAAAAGCAAGAACATACAGCGCCATTCCCGGCACCAGTGAACACCAGACGGGGCTCGCCATCGACGTTAGCGGAAGCAGCGGGAAATGTGCGGCGGCCTCTTGTTTCGCCAGTACAAAAGAAGCGAAATGGCTGGATAAGAACAGCGCCAATTACGGCTACATCATCCGTTATCCAAAAGGAAAAGAGTACGTGACTGGCTACAAATACGAACCCTGGCACATCCGCTACGTCGGCACCACCATTGCGAAGGAAATGAAAAACAAGAACTTGACATTAGAAGAGTATTTCGGTATTTTCCCAATCCTGAAGTAAGTCGTGATTCTCGAAACGAAAAAACCGCGAAAGCTTCACGCTCCGCTCCTGAACTTGCCCCTCTTTTCTATCTGGTAAAGTGGGGTTTCGTTTTGCCCCTACGCATTATTTCAAATATGGGATAGTCCTCAAATTATCAGTTTAGGATTATTCTGAAAAATCACTTTATGAAGAGGTGATGTTATGAATCAAAAATTCGAAAAAAATTTTGTTAATTTCCATCCTACACCTTCTTCA
>NZ_JBCNAD010000069.1:0-21709 GCF_050477905.1 Neobacillus pocheonensis
AGGAGGCTCCCCAGCACGCCCACGAACCGCTCGCGCCTGGAGCGGAAATCAACAGAATAGTTTAACAGAGCCTTGTTATTAAAACCTTCTTCATTTAATATGGGATGAAACTTCAAAGAAAAACTGTTATCATTTTACATAAGGCAATTTTCGCAAAAATTGTTGTTTTCCGTATAGGTTTAGAAATACGAATAACTATATACTTCGTCGCATCTTTTCGTAAGAACATTTGCGAAAATTGCCTAGAAACTTAGTAATTTACCTTTATTAAGTTCCAAAATAAACAACGTTTACGAAAAGAGCTATACATAAAGTGTACTTTCAACTAAATTCAGTTGGAAAACTTCATTTGGAATCGGAATTTTCATTGCCCGTGGTTGGAGGGATTTGGTTGGAAAAACTACAGCAATATTTCATACGGATACGGAAGTTGCTTGATATCACTTTTTTTAGGGTGCTTTTTTTTCTGGTGTTGGGTGCCGTTCTATATGTCGCTTTGTATAGTAATGTCAAACCTGAAAAAGTCGATTTAAGCTTATTTTCAGTTGCCGAAAAAACAATTCGTTCCCCAGGAACGGTAGAGGATAAAAAGAGCACAGAAAATAAGCGTAATGATGCTCTTGACCAAGTTCAGGATGTATATGCTTTAAAGAAGGAATATACACAAAATCGAGTGGATTTGATTACTTCTATTTTTCAAGCTGCAATTGAAGTAAATGATGAAATAAAAGAGGAAATGAAGAAGCAGGATGATGCCACCACTGATGAGAAACTAACTACTCCTGAGCCTAGTGTGGAAGAGAAAGTAACAAAATTAAAAGGGAAATTAACGCCCAATGTTACAAAGGATCTTTCAGATCAGGTTTTTTCGGCATTAGTACAAGCTAACAATGATGAGCTGTCAATCGCAAAGGATTTAACTGTTACAGCGATTAATAATGTAATGACCAAAAGAATCTCTGCTGATGACGTAGAAAATGCGAAGAAAAGAGTCGAAGAGGAATTAAAATATACAACTCTAAATGATAGTTTAAAACTAGCCGCCGTTGAGCTTGGGAGATATGCGGTTATTCAAAATGAGTTTTATGATCCTGTTGCTACTGAAGAACTACGTCAGCAGGCGGCAGAAAGTGTGGAGCCTGTAAAAATTCTTCAAGGGCAAATTATTGTGGAAGAAGGAGAATTGATTAATCAGGATATCTATCGACAATTAAAGCTCGTGGGTTTAATCAATAATGAAAAATCTTTTAAACCATTCATTGGGCTAATGGTCCTGATTGCTATTATTCTTTCGGCAATTTATTATTACTTTTACCAAATGAAATTTTCACCTGAAAAGAGGCAAACGTATTTATTGTTGTATGGGATGATTTTTATCCTATCGGTCTTTATTATGAAAATCATTAGTATGCTGCAAGTATTTAATTATTCATGGATTGGCTATCTATTCCCTGCTGCTATGGGGGGGATGCTCATCAAGATATTAATTGATGAAAAGCTTGCCATTCTAATGTCAATAATATTCGCGGTATGCGGCAGCATCTTATTCAATGAAGGAGTTACTGGCTCGCTTAATTTTTCAGTAGGAATTTACGTCTTATTTAGTGGTTTAGCGGGTATTCTGTTTTTGAGTAATCAGAATCAACGTTCAAAAATTTTGCAAGCGGGTTCATTCGCTGCCATTGTCAATCTATTGACCATAGTGGCATTAATGTACTTGCCAAACGGACAATATTCCGGACTTGAATATGGGTATTATTTTATAACAGCTCTTGTTTCTGGGGTCGGTTCTGCTGTTCTTACGATTGGATTACTCCCTTTCTTTGAAGCTAGCTTCGGAATCCTATCGACCATGCGACTAATTGAATTATCAAATCCGAACCATCCGCTCCTAAGAAAGATACTAATGGAAGCACCAGGTACATATCATCACAGTGTAATGGTTGCTAATTTAGCAGAATCAGCTTGTGAAGCCATTGGTGCAAATGGATTGCTGGCAAGGGTAGGAAGTTATTATCATGATATTGGTAAAACCAAAAGGCCAAACTTTTTTATTGAAAATCAAATGCATCATGATAACCCTCATGACCGTCTTCCACCGGATAAAAGTGCGCATATTATTATTGCTCATGTAACAGATGGCTCTAATATTTTGAAGAAATACCATATGCCTAAGGAAATTATAGATATTGCCGAACAGCATCATGGTACAACTCTGCTTAAATTTTTTTATCATAAGGCGAATCAAAATGGTGAAGAGATAAAGGAAGAGGAATTCCGATATCCAGGCCCTAAGGCACAGACAAAAGAGTCAGCGGTTGTAGGTATTGCTGA
Source organism: Neobacillus pocheonensis (assembly GCF_050477905.1). NCBI lineage: Bacteria > Bacillati > Bacillota > Bacilli > Caryophanales > Bacillaceae > Neobacillus > Neobacillus pocheonensis. Next base: position 2,335 of record NZ_JBCNAD010000069.1, read on the forward strand.
TAGTGTAGAGGCGGCTGTCCGTTCTTTATCACAGCCTACACCAGAATTGATTGAATCGTTGGTAAAGAAAATTGTTGCCGATCGCCTGCAGGATGGCCAGTTAAACGAATGTGATATTACGATGAAAGAAATTGAAACTGTCTCACACACCTTGTGTGAAACATTAAAAGGAATTTTTCATTCCAGGATTGAATATCCAGAAATCAATAAGAAGGTGAAGCAAGCATGACATTACTAATTGACAGTATTGATGAAACGAACGAATTAACAGATGAGCAGTTGCTAGAAATAGAAAGACTAATAAATTTTGCGGCCAATAAACAGAATATCGAAGAACATAGTGAAGTATCTGTAACCTATGTTTCAAATGAGCGAATCCAGGAGATAAATCGGGAATATCGGGAAAAGGACTCTCCAACGGACGTCATCTCCTTTGCCATGGAGGAACTAGGTGAAGGTGAAGTTGAACTTGTCGGGGCTGATATGCCACGTGTTTTAGGGGATATCATCATCTCTGTACCAAAAGCTAAGGAGCAAGCGGAAGAATATGGGCACCCCTTTTTGCGTGAGTTAGGATTTTTAGCTGTCCATGGCTTTTTACATCTTTTAGGTTACGATCATATGACAGAGGAAGATGAAAAGGAAATGTTTACTTTGCAAAAGGATATTTTAAATGATTATGGACTCACAAGATAATAAAAAACGATTTCCTTTCTTGCGTTCATTTACATTTGCCATCGCTGGAATCATTACAGCACTTAGAACTGAGAGAAATATGCGGTTCCATGCTGTAAGCTCGATTATTGTATTACTTGCGTCCTATTCTTTTTCTATTTCAAGAATTGAGTGGCTGCTTATTATATTTACAATTGGCGGCATGTTTGCCCTTGAACTAATAAATTCCGCAATTGAGCGTGTTGTAGATTTAGCTACATTAGAATACCATCCACTTGCAAAGCAAGCAAAAGATTTGGCGGCGGGAGCTGTTTTTGTGTATGCTATTCTTTCTGTTGTAATTGGAGTAGTAATCTTTTTACCCTATATTTTAGGCATATTTGAAAATGGATATTGATTTCGTTAAAATGATTTAACACCTGAAATAGGTAGACAAACCGATTTATGAGAAAATTCTAACTTTTTAAAATTTTTTTATTACTTTTTTTTTACAACTAATGATTTTCTCTGATTTTTGAGTTAAAATAAAGAAACAGCAGGTTAATGCTGGAAGGGAAGAAGAAATAGTGAACACCGTTCAACTAATTGAAGAAGCAAAAAAAGCAAGAGAAAAAGCTTATGTTCCTTATTCCAAGTTTGGCGTAGGAGCAGCATTATTAACAACAGATGGAAAAGTATATCATGGCTGTAATATAGAAAATGCTGCCTATAGCATGTGTAACTGTGCAGAGCGAACTGCCCTTTTTAAAGCGCTTTCAGAGGGAGATCGTGATTTTCAACTTCTGGCTGTTATTGCCGATACAGAGCGGCCTTGTTCTCCATGCGGGGCCTGCAGGCAAGTGATTTCTGAATTATGTCCACAAAATATGAAAGTGATCTTAACAAATTTAAAAGGCGATATTCAAGAAACAACTGTCGAGGAATTATTGCCTGGCGCTTTTTCACCGGAGGATTTACATGCAAAATAATATGACGACAAATAAAGGCTATAAATCAGGATTCATTTCAATTATTGGCAGACCAAATGTTGGAAAATCAACATTTCTCAATCGTGTGATTGGTCAAAAAATTGCCATTATGAGTGATAAGCCACAGACCACAAGAAACAAGATTCAAGGAGTCCTTTCACTTTCTGATTCCCAAATGATTTTCATTGATACACCTGGTATTCATAAACCTAAACATAAATTGGGCGATTTTATGATGAAGGTTGCACAAAATACGTTAAAAGAAGTTGATTTAATTCTTTTTATGGTAAATGCCGAAGAGGGATTTGGCCGTGGTGAAGAATTTATCCTTGAAAAATTTCAAACTGTAAACACACCAATCTTTCTTGTAATTAATAAAATCGATCAAATTCACCCTGATGATTTATTACCGATTATTGAATCGTATAGTGAAAAATATAACTTTGAAGAGATAGTGCCGATATCAGCACTTGAAGGTAATAATGTGGAGCGTTTGCTTACACAAATTAAGTCCTTTTTACCGGAAGGACCGCAATATTATCCAGCTGATCAAGTGACAGATCATCCAGAACGATTCATCATTACCGAGCTGATAAGGGAAAAAGCACTTCACCTGACTAGAGAAGAAATTCCACACTCTTTAGCTGTTGTATTAGATAAAATGGAGCGTCAAGAGGGCAAAGAGATTATTCATGTCATGGCAACGGTCATTGTGGAGAGAGACTCACAAAAAGGCATTATTATAGGCAAAAAAGGCAGCATGTTAAAAGAAATTGGAAAAAGGGCCCGCGTAGATATTGAGAATCTTCTAGGGTCAAAGGTATTTTTAGAGCTTTGGGTGAAAGTCCAAAAAGACTGGCGCAACAAGATGTCCCAGCTTCGTGATTATGGCTTTAATGAAGATGAATACTAATAAATTACCCTAACTAAAATATTATCCTATTGACAAGATTATGCATGGACAACATTAACAAATTTTTCGTCTTATGATTTTTGCGCAGGCAGGCTATGATAATTGTAAGGTTTGGGATTGAACAATAGCTAGTCTAAATAACGAAAGGTGGGGTTTTCGATGATGGATTTTACGTGGAGATTATTTTCTCAGACAGGGAATATTGACACATATCTTCTCTTTAAAGAGCTTGAGAAGGAAAACCAAGAAATACCCGGTAATCTTGATGAAGAGCTAGCACAAATTGATTTTCCCGTTTCATAAGCAAGTCTTTCGCGCTCTTTAGAAGGTGACAATTATGCTTCAAAAGTGTGAAGGCATCGTCATTAGAACAACAGATTATGGTGAAACTAATAAAATTGTAACAATATATACCAGGGAATGGGGAAAGGTTGGTGTTATGGCTAGAGGTGCGAAGAAGCCGAATAGCCGTCTTTCCTCTATTACCCAACTTTTTACTCATGGTTATTTTTTAATTCAAAAAGGTTCTGGGTTAGGCAGCATGCAGCAGGGTGAAATGATCTCCTCCATGCGGTCCATCGGGGAAGATATTTTCTTAACGGCTTATGCCAGTTATATTGTCGAATTAACCGATAAATGCACAGAGGAAAAAAAGCCTAATCCTTTTCATTTTGAATTGTTATTTCAAACTCTCAATTACATGAATGAAGGCTATGACCCGGATATTCTTATGAATATTTATGAGATGAAAATGTTAAATGTGATGGGGTTGTATCCAGTGTTAAATCAATGTTCCGTTTGCGGCAATACAGACGGGCATTTTTCTTTTTCCATTCGGGAAGGCGGATTTATTTGCCATAGATGCTTGGGAAAAGATCCATACCATTTAAAATTATCACCAGCTGCAGTGAAATTATTACGCTTATTCTATTATTTTGATCTTTCAAGGTTAGGAAATATTTCCGTTAAAGAAGAAACGAAAACTGAATTAAAGAATGCTATTACGGCTTATTATGAAGAATATTCGGGTCTGCAATTAAAGTCGAAGAAATTTCTAAATTCTATGGCCCAATTTCGTAACTTATTATAGTTACCATGTTGACATTTTTTCTACTTTTAGTTAATATTTTCATTAAAATTAATAATTGCTTTGACGGAAAAGAGTACTTAGTCCACTCTATAAAAGCGAACCTAGGATAGTGGAAGCTAGGGTATAGGGCACTAATGAAGGAGTTCCTGAGCAATCTTGTGTTTTATGAACACGAATTTAAGGAGGCTGCTTTTATAGCAGCAAATAGGGTGGAACCGCGGGTAACTCTCGTCCCTATGCTATTAGGCATAGGGTCGGGAGTTTTTTATTTGAACAAAAAACGATTAAAGGAGTATTTAAAATGAAAGTAACCATGGAGCAAATTGTTTCGCACGCCAAGCACAGAGGATTTATTTTTCCGGGCTCAGAAATTTACGGCGGTCTTGCAAATACTTGGGATTATGGCCCATTAGGCGTTGAATTTAAAAATAATATCAAACAAGCATGGTGGAAAAAGTTTGTTCAAGAGTCTCCATACAATGTTGGATTAGACGCTAGTATTTTGATGAATCCCCGAACTTGGGAAGCTTCTGGACATATCGGTAACTTTAATGATCCAATGATTGATTGTAAAAATTGTAAAGCTCGTCATCGAGCCGATAAATTAATTGAAAACGCTCTTGAAGAAAAAGGCATCGAAATGGTTGTAGACGGTTTACCATTTACAAAAATGGAGGATTTGGTAAAAGAACATAACATTGCTTGTCCAGACTGCGGCAGTCATGACTTTACAGGAATCCGCCAATTCAACTTAATGTTTAAAACCTTCCAGGGTGTGACGGAGTCAAGCACGAATGAAATTTTCTTAAGACCGGAGACGGCTCAAGGTATTTTTGTTAACTTTAAGAATGTGCAGCGGACGATGAGAAAGAAGCTTCCATTTGGTATCGCCCAAATCGGTAAAAGCTTCCGTAATGAAATTACGCCAGGGAATTTTACCTTCCGTACAAGAGAATTCGAACAAATGGAACTTGAGTTTTTCTGTAAGCCAGGTGAAGAATTAAAATGGTTTGATTATTGGAAGCAATTTGCTGAAGAATGGCTGCTTTCTTTAGGCTTAAACACTGAAAACTTAAGACTTCGCGATCATTCTGAGGATGAACTTTCTCATTACAGTAATGCTACAACAGATTTTGAATTTAAATTCCCATTTGGCTGGGGAGAATTATGGGGTGTAGCGTCCAGAACTGACTATGACTTGAAGCAGCATATGGAATTTTCAGGCGAAGACTTCAACTATATCGACCCTGAAACGAATGAGAGATATATTCCGTTCTGTATTGAGCCATCTTTAGGTGCTGACCGTGTGACGTTAGCTTTCTTAATCGACGCTTATGATGAAGAACAGTTAGAGGATGGAACAACAAGAACTGTCATGCATTTTCACCCAGCTTTAGCGCCGTTTAAGGCAGCGGTATTACCGTTATCGAAAAAATTATCAGATGAGGCTAAAGAGGTTTTTGCTGCCTTATCAAAGCATTTTCCAGTCGATTACGATGAAGCAGGATCCATTGGTAAACGTTATCGCCGTCATGATGAAATTGGTACACCATTCTGTATTACTTATGACTTTGATTCCAAAGAAGATCAAATGGTCACAGTCCGGGATCGTGACACCATGGAGCAAACACGGATTTCGATTGCGGAGTTAGTAAGCTTTTTACAAGAAAAAATGGTATTTTAAATGAATGGAGTAAAAGGTGCGGTATGCCGCACCTTTTATGTATAATCAGTTATATAAGGTTTAGGTGGTGAGGACAATCGAACTGACAAAACGCCAGGAACATATCCTGCAGATTGTAAAGGAAAAAGGGCCGATTACAGGGGAGCATATTGCAGACCAATTAAGCTTAACAAGAGCAACATTAAGACCGGATCTTGCCATTTTGACAATGGCAGGCTTCTTGGATGCAAGACCCCGTGTGGGTTATTTTTATACTGGAAAATCTGGAGCACAGTTGTTAACCGAAAATCTACAAAAAATTCACGTAAAGGATTATCAGTCCATTCCAGTTGTGGTCAGCGAAAATGTTTCCGTCTATGATGCTATTTGCACCATGTTTCTTGAGGATGTGGGGACATTATTTGTTGTTGACCAAAACTCGACACTGGTAGGGGTTTTATCGAGAAAGGATTTGCTGCGCGCAAGCATTGGAAAGCAGGAGCTTACCACAATCCCTGTTAATATCATCATGACAAGAATGCCGAATATTACCATGTGCGAACGTGAAGATCTTTTAATCGATATTGCTAAAAAATTAATCGAAAAACAGATTGATGCCTTACCGGTTGTACGACAATCCGAAAAGGGTTTTGAAGTAATCGGAAGGATTACAAAAACAAATATTACAAAGGCCTTCGTTACATTAGGTGATGAATAAATAGAGGAGTTGTTTGAAAGAATGAGTTTGCCAATCATTTATGTTGTATCAGATTCCGTTGGAGAAACAGCAGAATTAGTAACGAAAGCGGCAATAAGCCAGTTTAATGGGTCTGGAATAACGCTAAAAAGGTTCCCATATGTAGAAGACAAAGAACATATCGATGAGGTGCTTTCGCTTGTATCGCTTGATAAAGGAATGGTTGCGTTTACCCTTGTCAAACCAGATATGCGTACATATATAAAAGAAAGAGCCGAGGCGGAAGGAATTTTAGCTGTTGATTTAATTGGCTCTATCATGGACAAAATTCAAATCTTTAGTGGAAAGACCCCACTATGTGAACCAGGTCTTGTCAGGAAGCTTGATGAGGATTATTTTAAAAAGGTAGAAGCTATTGAATTTGCTGTAAAATATGATGATGGAAGAGATCCAAGAGGAATCCTAAAAGCCGATATTGTTTTAATTGGTGTATCTAGGACCTCTAAAACTCCTTTATCTCAATACTTAGCGCATAAACGATTAAAAGTGGCCAATGTCCCACTTGTACCAGAAGTAGATCCTCCAGATGAACTCTACAAGGTGCCTGTCGAAAAATGCTTTGGTTTAAAAATTAGCCCTGAAAAATTAAACAATATTAGACGTGAGCGATTAATTTCTTTAGGTTTAAATGATAAGGCAAGTTACGCTAATATAGATCGGATTAAGGATGAACTAATATTCTTTGACAAGGTCATGAAAAAAATCAATTGTCCTGTGATTGATGTTACCAATAAAGCAGTGGAAGAAACGGCTAATATTATTTTAAATTATATTCAAAAAGGCAGACCCTAACACATAGTCAAGAGATTATGTGTTTTCTTTATTATAAGAAATCGAAATTTAATAAAAAAAGTTATGGCAAAATGATAATAAATGTACTATAATAAAAAATTGTGATAAAAATATATCTTTTTAGGTTTAGACTTGCATGTGAACGAATAAACTATTTATTGTTAGATGTCAAGTGGGGCCCCTGTGAAAGTCCCTGAAAAAATTCGACATAAATCCTTTTTTATAAAATTAAAAGCTAAAGAAGGATTATGCAGAATGATGTAGAATTAATACTAATATAAAAGGCATTCCTACTGTTTTAGTTGATGCAGATTCCTGCCCGGTAAAAGAGGAGATTGTCGAAATTGCAACTAAATTTCCTGCACAAGTTCTATTTGTTGCTTCCCTATGATCATCATGTAAATTTTAAGATTACATACGCACCATAAAAATATGGTGATTTAGGAAAGGAAGCTAAAAGGCCAATACCTTTCATCCAGATGATCTTGCAAAATTTATGATGGAATTAACGAAAATTTTGTCGAAATTTGCAGGAATTTAGTCAGTCAACGTAGAATTTATGTATGAACAAATGAGGTTGTTTGCATGGCGGACCGTATTGCCGAAGAAAAAATAGATCAAATTCGTCAGACAGTTGATATAGTTGAAATCATCAGCGATTATGTACAACTGAAAAAACAAGGTCGAAATTACTTCGGATTATGCCCTTTCCATGGAGAAAGCACACCTTCATTTTCAGTATCACCCGACAAACAAATTTTCCATTGCTTTGGATGTGGTGCTGGGGGAAATGTTTTTTCTTTTTTAATGGAGCTTGAAGGAATTTCATTCCAAGAAGCTGCCATAAAGTTAGCGGCCAAGGGAAATATCGAACTGGATATTAATTTAGCAGCAGCACGAGGCGAAAGTAAAGTATCAAAAGATTTGCAGACAATGCTTGATGCCCATGAACTGTTAGCTAAATTCTATCATCACTTGCTGGTAAATACAAAGGAAGGTCAGCATGCCTTAGAGTATTTGTTGGGCAGGGGATTTACCCGAGAATCGATTGATAAGTTTCAAATTGGCTATTCCTTAAATTCATGGGATTTTGTTACGAAATTCCTTTCAAAAAGGGATTTTCAACCTGAATGGATGGAAAGAGCCGGATTGATTATTAAACGTGAACGGGACGGGACATATTTTGATCGATTTAGAGATCGGATTATGTTTCCAATCTTTGATCGCAATGGAAATCCGATTGCTTTTTCTGGAAGATCACTGGGGCCAGATGAGCCAAAATATTTAAATAGCCCTGAAACAGCAATCTTTAATAAAAGCAAAATTTTATACAATTATCACCATGCAAAGCCAAGTTTAAAAAAAACGCAACAAGCTGTTCTATTCGAAGGCTTTGCTGATGTAATTAGTGCAGATCGGTCTGGAGTGGAAAATGGCATCGCTACAATGGGTACATCCTTAACAGATGACCATATTGTCCTTTTGAGGCAAAGTATCCAATCCGTAACCATCTGTTATGATTCCGATAATCCCGGAATTGAAGCTGCCTACCGTGCAGGTAATCACCTTAACGATTCGGGTTTTCAAATAAAAATAGCCATGATGCCTGATGGCATGGATCCAGATGAATATATAAAAAAATATGGTCCGGAAAAATTCCGCAAAGAAGTTATCGGTGCTGGCTTAACATGGATGGCTTTTAAATTTCTTTATTTTCGAAGGGGAAAAAATCTTCAGCTTGAAGGAGATAGGCTTGCCTATATCGAAGAAATTATTAAAGAAATTAGCAAATTAACAAATGCGGTCGAAAGGGATCACTACTTACGACAGCTTGCAGCTGAATTTTCGCTCTCGTTAGATGCCCTCAGGGAACAGCAAAAGCAGATTTTCTTTCAAGAAAAAAGAAAGTCTGCAGGGAAAAACCAAATAAATCATAAACCACTCGTAATAAAGAGGCCAGTGAATGAATTAAAGCCTGCTTATTACACTGCAGAAAGGCGTCTCTTAGCGCACATGCTAAAAGATCGTGATGTTGCTTACAAAGTTCAGGAATTATTACAGGATAACACGTTTAATATCGATGAACATCAGGCAATAATAACTTATCTGTTAGCATTTTATGAAAATCATTTAGAACCTGATTCAAGTGCATTTTTAACTTATATCCAGGATGATAATCTTAGAAGACTGGTTGCTACCATTGAAATGATGTCCATTAATGATGAGTTAAGCAATCAAGAATTAACTGATTATATCAAACAGGTGTTGAATTATCAAAAGTTGTTAAAAATAAAAGAAAAAGAGTTAGAACTAAAAGAAGCTGAAAAACAAAGTGATTTTAGCAAAGCGGCGGTCATTGCAATTGAAATTAACCAATTGCGTAAATCGCTATAGATTTTATTATGTTTCTTTGATTCTGGAAGGAGGGACCCCTTTATGGCAGCTGAAAAATCAGCCCGTTCAAAAGAGGCCGAGAATGAATTGACCTTAGAACAAGTTAAGGATCAGTTAACAGAAATGGGCAAAAAAGTCGGCGTCCTGGCCTATGATGATATAGCCGAAAAACTTGGGAATTTCGAAGTAGAATCTGATCAAATGGATGAATTTATAGAATTTCTCGGTGATCAGGGGATTGAATTAGTCGGTGAAAGTGACGAGGAAGACCCAGACATTAAAAAATTATCCAAAGAAGATGATGAAGAATTTGATCTAAATGATCTAAGCGTTCCTCCGGGAGTGAAGATTAATGATCCAGTTCGCATGTACTTGAAAGAAATTGGCCGTGTTGACCTGCTTTCTGCAGAAGAGGAAATAAAGCTAGCTCACCGCATTGAAGAAGGCGATGAAGAAGCAAAGCGTCGTCTAGCTGAAGCTAACCTTCGACTTGTTGTAAGTATAGCCAAACGCTATGTGGGACGCGGAATGCTATTTTTGGATCTAATTCAAGAAGGTAACATGGGACTTATTAAGGCAGTTGAGAAATTCGATTATCGAAAAGGATTTAAATTTAGTACCTATGCCACTTGGTGGATTCGTCAAGCAATTACTCGAGCGATTGCCGACCAAGCAAGAACAATCCGTATTCCTGTACACATGGTTGAAACGATTAATAAGCTTATTCGAGTGCAACGTCAGTTACTTCAGGATCTTGGCCGCGAACCAACTCCAGAAGAAATTGGTGAAGATATGGATTTAACTCCTGATAAGGTAAGGGAAATTTTAAAAATTGCCCAAGAGCCTGTCTCCTTGGAAACACCAATTGGGGAAGAAGATGATTCCCACCTTGGTGATTTTATTGAGGATCAGGATGCAACTTCACCGTCAGAACATGCTGCCTATGAGCTATTAAAAGAGCAGCTCGAAGATGTTCTTGATACTTTAACAGATCGAGAAGAAAATGTTCTCCGTCTACGCTTTGGACTTGATGATGGCCGTACACGGACTCTTGAAGAGGTTGGCAAAGTTTTTGGTGTAACTCGTGAGCGTATCCGTCAAATTGAAGCAAAAGCGTTAAGAAAATTGCGTCATCCAAGCCGGAGCAAACGGTTAAAGGACTTTTTAGAATAAAATATACTTTTAAAATAGTTTACTTCTTAATGGAAGTAAACTATTTTTTTGGATAAAAGGAAATGTAAGCACTTTCTGTGTTTTATTTTACTGAATTGTCTCTCATTTTGCAAATGGACATTATCAATAATTGTTGGGAAATGTTTGATTTTGTTTTAGCGAAAAAGAGATTAGTTTGTTATTGATGTTTAAAATAGTGTAAATAACCCCCGTTTTTTTAAAAAGTCAGCTTTACTGATTCATTATATTTGGATAATAATATATTTTTTAAAATTTTTAAATGTTGAGAAATTTAAAGAAATCCCCGTATAATAATAAAGAAAGCGTATACAAAAGTTGTTTTAGGGGGATGAAAATGAATTTTGATTTAACTTCTGAACAAGAAATGATAAAACGAATGATTCGCCAGTTTGCGGATGAGGAAGTAGCACCTGGTGCGATAGAACGCGATCGAAATAAGCAATTTCCTAAAGAGGTCTTTAAAAAATTAGCTGATATGGGAATTATGGGACTTCCGTTCCCTGAACAATACGGCGGTGGGGGAGCCGACACGATTAGCTTTGCCATTGTTACGGAAGAGTTAAGCAGGGTCTGTGCTTCAACCGGAATTACCTATTCTGCGCACATTTCCTTAGGTGGGGCACCGCTCAATTTATTTGGTACCGATGAGCAAAAACAAAAATATTTGACACCTATATGTACAGGTGAGTCATTTGGGGCTTTTGGTTTAACAGAACCGAACGCTGGCTCAGATGCGGGAGGGACTAGAACCTACGCTAAAGAGGAAAATAGTGAATTTATTATTAACGGTAATAAATGCTTTATCACCAATGCAAGCTATGCAAACCATTTAGCCTTAACGGCAATCACGGGTGAATCAAACGGAAAAAAAGAGATTAGTGCTATTATCGTTCCGACAAATACATTAGGCTTTTCAGTAATTGATAACTATGAGAAAATGGGCCTGAATGCATCAAACACCACAGAACTAGTACTTGAGGATGTCAGGGTTCCTGTCGAAAACCTTTTAGGTAAACGTGGTGAAGGTTTTAAGCAATTTTTAATTACTTTAGATGGTGGAAGGATTGGGATAGGAGCAATGGCTGTAGGGATAGCTCAGGGAGCTTATGAAAAGGCTCTTGCCTATGCCAAGGAAAGAAAGCAGTTTGGTAAATCTATTTCTTCCTTCCAAGCCATTCAATTTAAGTTGGCAGATATGGCCATGAAAATTGAATTAGCACGAAATATGGTTTACAAGGCTGCCTGGTTAAAAGATCAAGGAAGACCTTTTTCCAAAGAAGCAGCTATGTGTAAGTTATATGCCTCGGAAATTTGTATGGAGGTTACTAACCAGGCCGTTCAAATTCATGGCGGTTATGGCTATATGAAAGAATACCAAGTTGAGCGAATGATGCGTGATGCCAAATTGCTTGAAATTGGGGAAGGAACCTCTGAAGTACAAAGAATGGTTATTTCAAGATTAATTGGTTGTTAATAATTAAATAGGGGAATATAAAAAGAGGCGGGACAAAAAAGCTTTTTGTTAGCCTCTTTTATATTTTTACAAAGATTATAGTGATAAAATAAGTTTAGGGCTTTTCCTTCTGTTCATTTTCAAGTAAAATAAAAGTTGTTTGTAGACATTTTATTATTTACAAGGTATTCGTACATAAGGGAGGTTATTATCTTGAAGAAAAATCCGGTTATTCCTTTTATCATCATCATGGTTTTTGGTATCGGACTAATGTTTCTATTGTCTTTCAAAGGCCTTGGTGATATGAAAGAGGTCGCAAAGGATAAGGGCGAAGGCGGCGGAAATGAGAAAACAGAAGTGGCTGCCTCCAATCCAGAAGACATTTATAAACAAACTTGTATAGGATGCCACGGCGACCAGTATCAAGGGGTTGTAGGGCCATCATTAAAAGGTGTTGGCAGCAAATTTTCAAAGGATGAAATCAAGACTTTCATTACAAAAGGTAAGGGAAACATGCCGGCTGGCCTAGTTCCAGAAGAGCAAGCTGCTGCTATGGCGGATTGGGTATCTAAGATTAAGTAATCAAGCAACATATAAAAAGTCCTTTGCATCTGTAAAGGACTTTTTTATATACTAAAGGAAATACATACATATAAAAAGTGGTGGTTTTTTTGAATACAGATAAATTATCAGCTCGTTTAGCGGCGGTTGCTAAATATGTACCTAAGGGAGCCAGTATGGCTGATATTGGTTCGGATCATGCTTATTTGCCTTGTTTTTTAGCTAAAAACCAAGGTGTTCGATTTGCAATTGCAGGTGAAGTAGTGGAAGGGCCATATCAATCCGCGAAAAAGAATGTTTTATCGGAAGGCTTATCGGATGTAATCGACGTCCGGAGGGGGAATGGACTAGAGGTAGTTCAGCAAGGAGAGGTTGATTGCATTACCATTGCAGGGATGGGCGGTGCCTTAATAACAAGTATTTTAGATAATGGGAAAGAGAAACTAGATGAAGTAAGAAGACTAGTCCTTCAACCCAATATTAGTGCGATTTCAATTAGAAAGTGGTTTTTAGAAAATCATTGGCGGCTAATTGCTGAGGAAATTCTTGAGGAAGACGGGAAGATTTATGAAGTTCTAGTTGCTGAACAGGGCGAACCTTATAAGCCATATCATTCGAAGAGGGAGATGGGGCTATTATTTGGACCATTTCTCATCGAAAATCAAAACGAAGCATTTAAGAAAAAATGGACCGCTGAAAAGAGAAATTGGAAACGGATTTTTGATCAGCTGGAAAGTGCTGTTCAAACACAGGAAACTATGGAAAAAAAGCAAGACCTTTTATCAAAACTTCAGATGGTTGAGGAGGTATTGCAAGATGAAAAATCCTAACGGACATGAAATAATCCAGCTGTTTGAGCGGTTTTCACCCAAAGGCCTTGCCATGGAAGGCGACAAAATTGGCCTGCAAATTGGTCGTTTAAACAAAAAGATAGAACGAGTAATGATTGCTCTTGATGTGTTGGAAAATGTCATTGATGAAGCCATTGGAAAAAATGTTCAGCTTATTATCGCCCATCATCCGCCAATTTTCCGTCCTTTAAAAAATGTTCTTACTGATACGGTCCAAGGCCGAATGATAGAGAAATTATTGAAGCATGATATTGCTGTTTATGCTGCGCATACCAATTTGGATGTTGCTAAAGGCGGGGTAAATGATTTGCTGGCAGCAGCACTTGGCTTGGAGGATCCCGAAGTGCTGGTTCCTACCTATGATACTAAGCTAAAGAAATTAGTGGTCTTTGTCCCAGTCAGCCATGCTGATGCAATTAGAGAAGTACTAGGTGAAGCAGGAGCAGGATTTATCGGGAACTATAGCCATTGTTCTTTTTCAGCAAGTGGTACGGGCCGATTTATGCCGGGTGATGATACCAACCCCTATATCGGCAAATCTGGTGAGTTGGAAGCTGTAGATGAAATCAGAATTGAGACGATTGTTCCCGAACCGCTTCTAAAGAAGACCATTACCGCCATGATTAAGGCCCATCCATATGAAGAAGTTGCCTATGATGTGTATCCATTGGACAACAAAGGAGAGGTTCTTGGGCTTGGAAGAATTGGCAAGGTTGCTGAAATGACTCTAGGTGAGTTTGCAGAAAGGGTTAAAGCTTCCCTTGAGGTAGAGAAGGTTCGAGTCGTCGGTGATTTAAGTTCTAAGATTAAGAAGGTTGCAGTCCTAGGCGGGGATGGAAATAAATATTTCAGTCATGCCAAATTTAAGGGTGCAGATGTGTATGTGACGGGTGATATTTATTATCATACGGCACATGATGCAATGATGATGGGATTGAATATGATCGACCCAGGACACAATGTTGAAAAAATTATGAAAAAGGGTCTTACAGCTACATTGAAGAACTTATGCCAAGAATCTGGCTATGAAGTCGAAATTTTCCCTTCGGAATTAAATACAGATCCGTTTCAATTTATTTAAGATTTAAATTGAAATTTTAAAATCAAGGCAATTGGCTGCCGAAAATGAGATGAAAAAAGGTCTACGTGACCGAAACAGGGATAAGAAGAGGAATAGGGTAACGTAGAAAAGGTCTACGTGACCGAAACAGGGAAGAGAAGAGGAATAGGGTAACATAGAAAGGGTCTACGTGACCGAAATAGGGAAGAGAAGAGGAATAGGGTAACTTAGGAGTGATCTTCTAGAAGAGAAGGGCATTTGATTTACCCAAAAGCTAAAAAACGAGCACTCACGGTAAATGCAAGGGCATTTGATTTACCCAAAAGCTAAAAAACGAGCACTCACGGTAAATGCAAGAGCGATTCATTTACCCAAAAGCTAAAAAACGAGCACCTACGGTAAATGCAGGGCATTTCATCGCCCAAAAACCAATAAAAAAACACACGAAATTTCGTGTGTTTTTAATCATTTCGCAGTTCTGACCAATTTTTTGACATTACTTTTTAACTTTAGGCAAAATTTTATTCAATGGTACATTTCTTCGGCGTTCCCAAGTAGCTTTATTGTTAGGGTCAAATTGTTCAAGGAAGGAAATGACCTCCTTGGTGATCGGAGTTGGAGTAGAGGCCCCAGACGTTACGGCAACGTTTTTGGCATCTTTTATCCAGTCTATCTCTAACTCAGTTATATCGGCGATACGATAAGCTTTTGTTCCAGCGATTTCTTCAGAAACCTGTGCCAATCGATTCGAATTATTACTTTTTGGATCTCCAACAACAATAGTTACATCTGCTTGGGTTGCTTGCCCCGCAACCGCTTCTTGCCGGACTTGAGTGGCAAGACAAATTTCTTTATGGGCTTCAGCATGTGGATATTTCTCCTGAACCTTTTTCATGGTATCAGCAACATCCCACTGGCTCATTGTTGTTTGGTTCGTCACGATTAGTTTATCGCTGTTTATATTTAATGCCTCTACATCGCTAGGAGACTCAACGAGATGGACTTGTCCTGGAGCTACGCCAACTGCGCCTTCAGGCTCAGGATGCCCTTTTTTACCAATATAAATTACTTGATAACCCTGTCTTGTTTTTTCTTCAATTAAATCATGTGTTTTTGTTACATCAGGACAGGTTGCATCAATTGTAACTAGACCTTTCTTTTTTGCAAGCTCACGCACTTCAGGAGAGATTCCGTGTGCTGTAAAAATGACAGTCCCTTTATCTACTTTTTGTAAAATATCTTTACGGTTTTTCCCGTCAAGTGTGATAATGCCTTCTTCCTCGAAGGCATCGGTAACATGTTTATTATGAACGATCATCCCTAAAATGTAGATTGGACGAGGCAGTGTTTTATCTAATGCGGCATTTCGTGCTATAACCATGGCATCTACTACACCATAACAGTATCCGCGCGGTGAAATTTTAATTATTTGCATATATAGAAGTCCTCCTAAAAGACTGTGAATTAATAGACTATGTAATTATTATATAAAACTAATAGATATAATACAAAGATACAATTTTTGTGAAAAATAAGGCACTTTTATACATGTCTGTTGATTTCTGCTTCAGGCACTTCGCTTTCCGCGGGCGGTACGGCGAGCATCCTCGTCGCTTCGCTCCTGCGGGGTCTCCCCTGCCCCGTACTCCCGCAGGAGTCTTCGTGCCTTCCGCTCCAATCAACAGAGTTATATAATAAACATTTACCCTTTAACATAGCAAAAATTAAAAAGAATGCTGTTGCCAGCATTCTCTGACTATATATACATTCTTGGAACAGAAGTCCCTTTTTGTTGCGGTCGCTTAGTTTGCGAACTTGTTTGCTGAGTCTTTTTTTGTCCCGTTTTCTTTTTGGAAGTGCTAATTTCATTAGATTCCTGATTAGAGGACTCTTCCATGACAGCTTCAGTGGTTGCTTCTTTTTTATCGGTTGATTCTTCCTGACTATTAGAAGCATTTTTTAAACCTCTGTATAACTTCCACATAGCAGGAAGATTTTTTACCAATGGTCCATATTGTTGAACCATTGGACCTATGGATTGTGCGGTCTTCAATACCTGTTGAGTGTTGTTAAGCAAGCTTGTTAGCCCTCCAGGGTTACTTAAGGATTGAAGCAAACCACCGCCGCCTCCTGAAGCAGCACGCCCTGCTCCTTGCATTCCCATCATACCTCGCGCTTGATTCCCACCTCCGAGAATTCTCGAAAGTAAGCCTCCACCGCCGCCTCTATTCATTTGTGGTCTGCCCATCATTGGATTTCTTCCACCAAAGGGATTTGCAGATGCTCCCATCATAGGGCTCCTTCCACCAAATGGTCCAGCACCCATCATCTGACCTCCGCCACCAAACGGTCCAGCACCCATCATCTGACCTCCGCCACCGAACGAACCGGGCCTCATCATTTGTGGGGGCATTCCACCCTGCATGGGGAATCCTGGTCTTGGCTGCATATATAAGCCTCCTTTCTGTTTCAGTCCTTATGAATTAAAATATGCAACAATCCTAAATTGGTTTAGGTATAATGCTCAGGACAACGACTAAATTTGATTGTTTAAAAGTCGTAAATAGGTAAAAAATGATACTAAAAGAAAAGATAACTGGAGTTTTGCAATAATCTTTAATATAATTGCATGATGGATATTAAAGTGGAATGATTTGCATCGTTAAGAAAACATCTCCATAGTCATAAGATTATTTTATATAAGGAGCAATTACATGAAAGAAAATCGTTTTGATCGTTTTAAGTTTCAACCTTTTATTATAGAAGCTATTAACCATTTTGGTTTTTACGAACCAACAGAAATACAAGAGCGGATGATTCCATTAGTATTAAAAGGGGAAAGTGCCATTGGGCAATCACAGACTGGAACTGGGAAGACTTTAGCTTTTGTCCTGCCGATACTTGAACAAATCAATCCAGAGCGTCAAGAGGTACAGGCGGTCATTACAGCCCCAACTAGGGAGCTGGCTTCACAAATCTATCATCAAATTTTAAAAATTACAGAGCATTGTAATCCAGGGCAATCCATTATGACGAGATGTTACATCGGTGGAACGGACAAGCAACGAACTATAGAAAAATTAAAGGTACAGCCGCATATAGTTGTGGGAACTCCTGGAAGAATCAATGACCTTATTTCCGACAAAGCTCTTTTTGTCCATACGGCGAGTATCCTCGTTGTGGACGAAGCGGATATGATGTTAGATATGGGATTTATTGAGGATTTAGATCGAGTGGCGGCAAAAATGCCAGAAAACCTGCAAATGTTTGTATTCTCAGCAACCATTCCGGAAAAATTAAAGCCTTTCCTAAAAAAATACATGGAAAATCCAAAAAACATCCAAATAGAAGCAAAACAAAAAGCGGCACATAATTTGGAGCACTGTCTTTTACCTTCAAGGCATCGAAATAAAAAGCAGCTCGTTTATGACGCTTTGCTGGCATACAATCCCTATTTAGCGATTGTCTTTACAAATACAAAAAAAATGGCGGAAGAAGTAGCCAGATTTTTAAATGAAAAAGGGTTAAAAGTAGGTCGGGTCCATGGGGATTTAAACCCGCGTGAACGAAAAAAGATGATGAAACAGATTCAGGATTTGGAATTTCAATATATTGTAGCAACGGATCTTGCTTCAAGAGGGATTGACATCGAGGGGATCAGTCATGTCATCAACTATGAATTGCCTTCAGATTTAGACTTTTACATTCACCGGGTCGGAAGAACGGCAAGAGCAGGAAATACAGGAGTTGCCTTGACAATCTATGAGTTATCTGATGAGGATGTTTTAAACCGGTTAGAAAAAATGGGCATTCAGTTTAAAAATGTTGATCTGAAAAAAGACGGATTTGTGGAAGCAGATGAAAGAAATAAACGGAAAACTAGGGTTAGGCAAGAAGATGATGCTAATAAACTAGCCAAATCAATCGTGAAAAAACCGCAAAAAGTGAAGCCAGGCTATAAAAAGAAAATGCAATGGGAAATGGATAAAATCAAGAAGCGCCAGAGAAGATTAAATCAGAAAAAGAAATAACAAGGAAATGGAGAGGAACTCGATGTTGAAAATAGGGTCACACGTTTCGATGAGCGGGAAGGATATGTTGCTTGCTGCAAGTGAAGAGGCAGTTTCCTATGGGGCAAATACATTTATGATATACACTGGTGCTCCCCAAAATACCAGAAGGAAGAAGATTGAAGATTTAAATATTGAGGCGGGAAGAAGGCATATGGAGGCAAATGGGATTTCAGAAATTGTTGTCCATGCTCCCTATATCATCAATATTGGCAATACGACTAATCCGGATACATTTGAACTTGGTGTTCGCTTTCTTCGTTCGGAAATTGAGCGGACAGAGGCCATTGGCGCCAAGCAAATTGTTCTTCATCCAGGAGCGCACGTTGGTGAAGGTACAGAGGCAGGAATTAAAAAGATTATCGAAGGTTTGAATGAAGTATTGACAGGTAAAGAGCAGCTGCAAATTGCCTTGGAAACGATGGCTGGTAAAGGTTCAGAATGCGGGAAATCGTTCGAGGAAATTGCGATGATCATGGACGGCGTTAACTATAGTGATAAATTGTCGGTATGTTTTGATACATGCCATACACATGATGCCGGATATAATATTGTCGAAGATTTTGATGGAGTATTGAATGAGTTTGACAAAATTATTGGAATTGAAAAATTAAAGGTTCTTCATATTAATGATAGCAAAAATGCAGTAGGGATGAGAAAGGACCGCCACGAAAATATTGGTTTTGGTCATATTGGATTTAAAGCCCTTAATTATATTGTGAATCATCCACAGTTGATGGATGTTCCCAAGATTTTAGAAACACCTTTTGTCGGTGAAGATAAAAACAACAAAAAGGCACCATATAAATTTGAAATCGCGATGCTTCGTGAGCAACAGTTCGATGAAGAACTTTTGGATAAAATCCTGCAATCATAATCTACACAAAAAATAAGCTGTGCTCACTGAGCACAGCTCAGACTGTCGACAAATTCG
>NZ_JBCNAD010000070.1:0-2396 GCF_050477905.1 Neobacillus pocheonensis
TTCATACAGATAGGTAAGGCTTTGAAGTTATCGCTCCCTTTTCCCCCTGTTCACACCGTACGTGAAACTTTCGAATCATACGGCGTTCCAACTAATCCAATTTATTCGTTCTATGTATTAAGCAGACGAGTGCTGTTTTCCAAATTTAGATTATTTCATTTAGACATCTTAACCGTAGCTTATTTACTTTTTCTTTCTGCTTATTTGTAAGCTTTAAAGATTGTAAAAGAGTTTCTATTTTAACTATATCTTTAAGATGAATTAATTGGTGAATTGCTTTATGAACAATAATTAAGTTTGAATAACAATCATCTTTCGAAAGATAATAAGGATTTATGTGATGACAATGCCATTCATGAATCCCTAACTCTTCTCCTAATATGGCACATTTGCCATATTGGGCAATAAATTTACTGATTCGGTTGTCGTTATATTCAATGGATCTTTTTGGAATGTAATTTCTCATGATGTAAGAAAGCGTATTTTTATCAATAGCCTTTAGGCTATTATGAATTTTTGCTCTACCTTCGGCAGTAAAGTTACATATAACTTGGGAGAATCCAAGTGTCTTTTTCCAGCGTTGTGCGTGGAGGGGGACAAAAACCATTTTTTGTATCATATACAGTTTTGCCTTATATCCCTTGTATCTTTTCTGTAAGGTTTTAGTCATCTCATGGAAACTTGCCTCGGTTCTAATGTTCCTTAATTGATTATATAACGTTCTGCGGAGATGAGCGTTTAACTCATTCAGATTGATAGTGATGTTAGTAGCGACCGAGTAATAGTTTTGGATTCCCATGACGACAGTATTGAAGTTCCAAACTGTCTGAATGCAAGGCTTTTTCTTGATTCCTTTTATAGCTTCCTTAATCTTTAAAAAGGCGTTTTCTTTAGCCTTTTTCGACATATTGGATCTTGCTACATAGCCAAATCTTGTTTTTCCTTTCCTTACAACTTTCATTGAAAATCCAAGAAACTCGGAAGAGTTTTTCTTTAGATTAATAACCTTCGATTTCTCCTCACTTGTTTCCAAATGAAGTCTTTTTCTCAAGAAGTCTTTCAATGCGTAGTTCGTTTTTATAGCGTGTGACCTAGTTCGGCACATTACCTTGAAATCGTCCGCATAGCGGACGATGAAGCACTCTTTCAAAGCAGTCTTCTTTAAATGTTGATATTTACTTCCATTTGTAGAGTAAGTATACCTGCTTTCAAACGTTTCCCATTGGTCACTTATCCACCAATCCAATTCATTCAATACAATGTTTGAAAGTAAAGGTGATAGGATACCTCCTTGCGGAGTACCTTTTGTAGGAATACCTTCTCCTTCAATTTCTGCTTTTAATAGCCTGGAAA
The DNA here is from genome assembly GCF_050477905.1 of Neobacillus pocheonensis. Classification (NCBI taxonomy): domain Bacteria; kingdom Bacillati; phylum Bacillota; class Bacilli; order Caryophanales; family Bacillaceae; genus Neobacillus; species Neobacillus pocheonensis. The sequence goes on from NZ_JBCNAD010000070.1 coordinate 1,354, forward strand.
TTATAGAGAGAAGTGATTTATCCCTTATACCTAGTGACCACATTTGTTTTAAAAGTTTACTGTGATTAACATTATCAAAGAAACCCTTAATATCAACATCAACACAATGATGGAGTCCAGACTGATTGATAAGAAATTCAAGCCTAGCTTTGGCATGATGAGTGCTGCGGTTCGGTCTAAATCCATAACTATGTTTATGGAATTTTGCCTCACAAATGGGCTCTAAAATTTGAAGTATGCATTGTTGAAAGATTCTATCCCAAATTGTTGGAATTCCCAAAGGTCTTGTTTTTTCTTTTCCTTTTGGAATGAATACACGCCTTACCGTTTGCGGTTCATACCATTTGAACATGGCTTGAACCTTTGCTATTACATCTTCCACTGTTAAATGTAAAATATCGTTAATGGTTAATTTATCTGTTCCCGCAGTTTTACTACCTGTGTTTCTTTTGATGTTTCGGTAGGCAAGTCGTATATTATCTTTAGAACTCATTAATTTTGTTAAGTCATAGAAGTGATGACCACTGACACTTTGAGCATATAGTCTGTCAAAACAATCTTGCATACTATAATATTCACTGTGTCTCAGTTTCTTCCGTTTCAATAAGTTGGTGACTCCCTTTCGGAGTTAAACCTCTTTTAGTCTTACAAGAACCTTATTAATCGATAAAGAACTGCCTTACTTGGTTGAATAAATCTTTATTAGTCTAGTGGCTATCCCTCCATGTGGATTAGACATTTCATTGGTACTGTGCCACCACTTTCACTGATATAAAGGCAAGTTATACAACAACTAGTTTCATTGTTTTCTTCCTTGCCAACGGTTCATTAGAAGTAAGTCCTCCACGTTATCAGCTTACAACGTTGAATTATATCTATTATAGAATGAACTTAGGTGCTTCCTGTAAGCCTGTTAGCATTCATACGCCTGCAACGTATCATGGATTTTCATATTAGTTAGTCTTACTAACCCACATCTAACCTCACAATTTGGTGATATACACATTTCTATGTATCGCAGTTATAGACCCGTACATTCAGAA
>NZ_JBCNAD010000071.1:0-558 GCF_050477905.1 Neobacillus pocheonensis
TTTTCCCCCTGTTCACACCGTACGTGAAACTTTCGAATCATACGGCGTTCCAACTAATCCAATTTATTCGTTCTATGTATTAAGCAGACGAGTGCTGTTTTTCCAAAGTTAGATTATTTCATTTAGACATCTTATCCGTAGCTTATTTACTTTTTCTTTCTGCTTACTAGTTAGCTTTAAGGATTGTAAAAGAGTTTCTATTTTGACTTTATCTTTTAGATGAATTAATTGATGAATTGCTTTATGAACAATAATTAAATTTGAATAACTATCATCTTTCGAAAGAAAATAAGGATTTATGTGATGACAATGCCATTCATGAATCCCTAACTCTTCTCCTAATATCGCACATTTGCCATATTGGGCAATAAATTTACTGATTCGATTGTCGTTATATTCAATAGATCTGTTTGGAATATAATTTCTCATGATGTAAGAAAGCATATTTTTATTAATAGCCTTTAAGCTATTATGAATTTTTGCTCTACCTTCGGCAGTAAAGTTACATATTACTTGGGAGAATCCAAGTGTCTTTTTCCACCGTTGTGCGTGGATGGG
>NZ_JBCNAD010000072.1:0-1676 GCF_050477905.1 Neobacillus pocheonensis
TTCTGCGTAGATGAGCGTTTAACTCATTCAGATTGATTGTGATGTTAGTAGCGACCGAGTAATAGTTTTGGATTCCCATGACGACAGTATTGAAATTCCAAACTGTCTGAATGCAAGGCTTTTTCTTGATTACTTTTATCGCTTCCTTAATCTTTTGAAAGGCATTTTCTTTTGCCTTTTTCGACATATCGGACCTTGCTACATAGCCAAATCTTGTTTTTCCCTTCCTTACAACCTTCATTGAAAATCCAAGAAACTCGGAAGAGTTTTTCTTTAGATTAATAACCTTCGATTTCTCTTCACTTGTTTCCAAATGAAGTCTTTTTCTCAAGAAGTCTTTCAATGCGTAGTTCATTTTTATAGAGTGTGACCTAGTTCGGCACATTACCTTGAAATCGTCCGCATAGCGGACGATGAAGCACTCTTTCAAAGCTGTTTTCTTTAAATGTTGATATTTACTTCCGTTTGTAGAGTAATTATATCTACTTTCAAACGTTTCCCATTGGTCACTTATCCACCAATCCAATTCATTCAATACGATGTTTGAAAGTAAAGGGGATAGGATACCTCCTTGCGGAGTACCTTTTGTAGGAATGCATTCTCCTTCAATCTCTGTTTTTAATAGCCTGGAAATAATAGAAAGAAGTGATTTATCCCTTATACCTAGTGACCACATTTGTTTTAATAGTTTACTGTGATTAACATTATCAAAGAAACCTTTAATATCAACATCAACACAATGATGGAGCCCTGACTGATTGATAAGAAATTCAAGCCTAGCTTTGGCATGATGAGTGCTGCGGTTCGGTCTAAATCCATAACTATGTTTATGGAATTTTGCCTCACAAATGGGCTCTAAAATTTGAAGTATGCATTGTTGAAAGATTCTATCCCAAATCGTTGGAATCCCCAAAGGTCTTGTTTTTCCTTTTCCTTTTGGAATGAATACACGCCTTACCGTTTGTGGTTCATACCATTTGAACATGGCTTGAACCTTTGCTATTACATCTTCCACTGTTAAAGGTAAAATATCGTTAATGGTTAATTTATCTGTTCCCGCAGTTTTGCTACCTGTATTTCTTTTAATGTTTCGGTAGGCAAGTCGTATATTATCTTTAGAACCCATTAATACTGTTAAGTCATAGAAGTGATGACCACTGACACTTTGAGCATATAGTCTGTCAAAACAATCTTGCATACTATAATATTCACTGTGTCTCAGTTTCTTCCGTTTCAATAAGTTGGTGACTCCTTTCGGAGTTAAACCTCTTTTAGTCTCACAAGAACCTTATTAATCGATAAAGAACTGCCTTACTTGGTTGAATAAATCTTTGTTAGTCTAGTGGCTATCCCTCCATGTGGATTAGACATTTCATTGGTACTGTGCCACCACTTTCACTGATATAAAGACAAGTTATACAGTAACTAATGTCATTAATGCTTTTCCTTGCCACCGTTTCATTAGAAGTAAGTCCTCCACGTTATCAGTTTACAACGTTGAGTTATATCTATTATAGAATGAACTTAGGTGCTTCCTCTAAGCCTGTTAGCATTCATACGCCTATAACGTATCATGGATTTTCATATTAGTTATTTTTACTCACCCACATCTAACCTCACAATTTGGTGATATACACATTTCTATGTATCGCAGGTATAGACCCGTACATTCAGAA
>NZ_JBCNAD010000073.1:0-21017 GCF_050477905.1 Neobacillus pocheonensis
AACAGCTGCTACTACAAAAAGCTTTAAGACTAGTTTTACCCAGAACCTCTCCACTTTCTTTTTCTTATTTGACGAAAGGAACTTGAATGGCGAACAGTGACAGTCACTGTTCGCCAACTCTACAATTTATAAACTGCCTTTTCTCCGTAATACTCACTTTTTTAGCAAGGTTTACCAGGATTCCTTTATTTTTAAATTTGTTATAAGCAATTAACTTATTCAAATCTTTCACGGTTAAAGTGGAAGAATCGGATGCAAGTTCATATTCATTTTTGACTTTATCAATTAAGGAGAGGGCAAATTCATTTAGCTCTGTTTACAACCAAATATTAACGAGAGATCTTGATGAAGAGTCTTTGTCAAAAATATTGAAAATGTCCAGGGGGATGAAAGGGATGTTATCCTCTTCTCGATTGCTTATGCGAAAAACGAGGAAGGAAAGGTTTATAACCGCTTCGGGATGCTGAATCAAAAAGGCGGGGAAAACCGTCTGAATGTCGCGGTGACAAGGGCAAAAGAGGGAATCATTGTGGTTTCAAGTATTGAACCGGAAGAACTGAATGTGGCCAATACTTCTCAAATAGGACCTAAATTACTGAAAGCCTATCTTAAATATGTTCGATCTGTATCAAACGCTCAAATGGATAAGATCAACGCCGTTGTCCAAGAGATAAATGAAAATGTAAGTACGCATATACAGGATAAAGATTTGCATTTTGATGCTCCATTTGAATCACAAGTCTATCGTAAATTGAGAAACCTTGGGGATGAAGTCACGACTCAAGAAGGAATGTCCGGTTACCGTATTGACATGGCTATTGTTCACCCGATAGATTCATCCCGTTATATTTTGGGAATCGAGTGCGATGGAGCCATGTATCATATCTCCGCAAATGCGATGGAAAGAGACGTCTACCGTCAGCGATTCCTTGAAAGCAGAGGCTGGACCATTGAACGTATCTGGAGCCGAAACTGGTGGAGAAACGCATCAGCTGAAATCGAGAGAATTGATCAAAAGGTGAAGGAATTGTTAAAAAGTGATATGGTTCGGGAGAATAAATGACTATCTTGTTAAGATAATTCGGGTCATAGAATTGTCAACAAAAGGATTGTATAACATACATTGATTTATTGCTTTAAAACACAGATTATTAAATTGGAGTCCGCGGTCCTATTCTTCCATGCTGGGAAAAGGACGCGTTGCTCCAATTTTTTGTTTCCTGATTAAAGTGATCGGTAACAATACATTGACTATTCCGACAAATTGCGTTTATAGTAAAAATGGCTAACAGTACATAAAACAGGAGTGGTGGGATGATGACTGTAAAGAAGAGCGCCTATTTAGTCGATCCTGATTTAAAGAAAATGACTGATGACATGCAAGAATTACACTTGACTTATAAAACCCTTGCTAGAGTGCGTGAAGCATTTAACGAACAGGTGGACGTCTCAATCCCGGAAGGCCTTCCTGTTGAGGTAACCGAGAAACAAGTTCCTGGTCCTCCTGGTGCGCCCGATGTACGTATTATCCTATTCACACCAATCCATGCACCTGCTCCGAGACCGGGGTACTTACATATCCATGGTGGTGGAATGGTTCTTCGGTCCGCAGATGATTGCAATAAAGACAATGCTGTTCTGGCGACGACGCTAGGATGTACGGTCGTTTCAGTCGATTACCGCCTGGCACCTGAGACCAAACATCCTGGACAAGTTGAAGATTGCTATGCAGCACTGAAATGGATGCATTTGAATGCAAACGAGATCGGAGTGGATCTCGAAAGGATAGCCATTGGGGGCGAAAGTGCAGGTGGTGGCATTGCAGCATGTCTTGCAGTGCTTGCACGCGATCAGGGGGAAGTAAACATTATTTTTCAAAGACTTCAGAGCCCAATGCTTGACGACAGAACCTGTGTTGCAGAACCACATCCATATACTGGTGAATACTCTTGGTCCCCTGATAACAACCGTTTCGGCTGGCAGGCTCTTTTAGGGTGCGAATCGGGTGGCGAGGGTGTGTCTCCCTATGCTTCGGCACCAAGAGCGGAGGATCTTTCTGGGTTACCACCGGCCTTTATCAGTGTTGGTGCTATTGATCTCTTTGTTGACGAGTGCATGGATTTTGCCAAGCGCCTGATTCGAGCGGGCGTACCAACGGAACTTCATGTCTATCCTGGTGCCCATCACGCAGCATGGCAAGTATCAGAGGCACGCGTAACCATAGCCGAGTATCGGGACAGGCTAGAAGCACTAAGACGAGGGTTTTTCGGCTGAGGATTAAGAATAATTTTGAAGGAGAGGACTCATGTTAACCTATAAATATAATCTATTAAAGTCTATTCTTCGAGAAATGAATTCAGTAGTGGTGGCATTCTCAGGTGGAGTAGATAGTACGTTTTTATTAAAGGCAGCTGTAGATACATTAGGTACTAATAATGTCCTTGCTGTAACAGCTGATTCTGAAACTTATCCCTCAAGTGAGCTTTTAGTGGCAAAGGATCTTGCAGAAAAAATTGGCGTGAAACATAAAGTAATCCAAACCTCTGAATTGGCTATACCAGGATATTCAGAGAATAGTAAGAACCGATGTTACTTTTGTAAAAGCAGTTTATTTGATCATATAATTCCTATTATGGAAAACATGGGATATCGGAATGTGATTTATGGGGTCATTGCCGATGACATGAATGAACATCGACCAGGTATGCAAGCAGCTAAAGAAAAGGGAATACGAGGCCCCCTTTTAGAAGCAAATTTGTATAAACAAGAAATTAGAGAACTTTCACGTCAGTTTGATTTACCAACCTGGGATAAACCTTCATTTGCTTGTTTATCATCAAGAATTGCCTATGGTGAGTATATTACAAAAGAAAAACTCACTAAGGTTGAAAAAGCAGAAGCTTTTTTAAAAACACTACATGTCCGCCAAGTTAGGGTGAGAACACACCAAGATATTGCCAGAATTGAAGTAGAACCTAACGATATGAAAAAGGTTCTGGATAATCATTCTTCAATCGTAAAAGAGCTTCAAGATTACGGTTACAAATATATAACGTTAGATTTAATAGGCTATCAAAGTGGTAGTATGAACAAGGTTTTAGCTAAATAGAGTTTGTAAAAAAAGACTTTGGTATTTCCAAAGCTTTTTTTTATTGTTATCGTGCCAATTATTGAAAGAGTTGGTAAGTTGTCATAAAAATCATCTAACATGGTAAAGAAATTTTACAAATTTTCTGAATTACAATTAGTAGAATACGATATTCACTGTTTAATGCCTCCATTAGGACAATTCCTCTTGTATAAAAAAAATGGCACACTACTTGCATTATTATTTAGTGAATATTATTTTTTCAATAATTGGAGGTAAAAGACATGATCGAACGTCAGATCCATTTTTACAGTGAAGGATGTAAATTAGATGGCACGCTTTATCTTCCAGATGACTATAAGCCTGGGGAAAAGCGCCCAGCAATTATCCCAAACTCTGGTTACCAAGGAATTAATGCCTTCTATCCAAAGTTATTTGCCAGGAATCTAACAGAAGCAGGTTATGTGTGTTTGGGCTTTGATTATCGGGGTTTTGCCAAAAGTGAAGGAGAAGAAGGTCGTGTTATTTTAGATGAGCAAGTAGAAGACATTCAAAATGCCATTACATTCCTTTCTCTACAAGATGAAGTGGATCCTGATCGAATCGGCTTACTTGGATGGGGCATGGGGGCTTCCAATGTTATCCGTGTCACAGCAAAAGACAAGCGGGTGAAAGCGGTTGCCGCCTTAAATGGTTTTTATGATGGCGAAAGATGGTTACGATCCATTCATTCCTATGTGGAGTGGACCGAAATAGTAAAAGTAGTTGAGGAAGATCGTAAGCAACGCGTCTTAACGGGTAAATCACAAATGGCAGATCCGTTTATTCATTATCCTCTTGATCCAGCAACTGCAGATTATGTAAATAAAGAACTTAGAGTCTTTTCAGCATTCGGACATCAAGCAACTTTACAGTTTACCGATTCGATTATTGGGTTAAAGGCAGAAGTTGCCGTACGTGATGTTAAGGTTCCACTTTATATCGCACACGGAAAAGACAATTTACTGCATCCAGTCGACGAAGCCTACTGTTTATATGAAACAGCAAATGAACCAAAACAATTGACGGTCTTAGATGGTAAACACAATGACTTTATGTATCATGAAGATGATGTTTTCCAGTATATGATTTCAGAGTTAAATACATTTTTCAAACAGTATCTGCCTGAAAAGGAAACGAAAGAAAGATTAGTTCAGTTCCAGGCGTAAAGAATGAATCTAACAGATGGCAAGCAATTTGCCATCTGTTTTTTCAAGATTACTTTTAGGAGGATTGACCGTGGAGCCATTTAAAGCTGCAGTGATCGAATTTAACCCAATCTTAAACAATTTGGATGATAATCTTAAGAATTTAGCGGAGGTGGTGAAAAAAGCAGCAGAAAAAGGAGCAAAACTAATTGTCACACCTGAAATGTCGACCACAGGGTATCATTATGAAAATCGCTCTGCCATCCGTCCATATGTTGATACCATCCCTGGAAAAACAACGGCGCTGTTTGAAGAAATTGCCACGCGTTATCAAACCCATATCGTGATTGGAATGGCCGAGGTCGATGATCATGACGGGCTTTTTTATAATTCTGCTGCCCTTATCGGTCCTAATGGTTATATAGGCAAATATCGTAAAATCCATCAATGGGCTACAGAGGATACTTGGGCAAGTTGGGGGGATTTAGGTGTACCGGTTTTTGAAACGGAAATCGGTAAAATAGCCATCATCATTTGCTTTGATGCCAATTATTTTGAATCCGCAAGAATGGCTGCAATAAACGGAGCGGATATTCTTTGTTATCCTACCAATTCCACGGGTGGAGCCTTATCGATGCTACAGGCATGGGCAGAGATGAATGGCTTATATGTATTGGGGGCAAACCGATCCAATACAGAAAATGGCTATCACATGATTGGTGCAAGTGCCATATGGTCAACAAGGGGGGAAAAGCTAGCGGAGACACCATATGTGGCAGAGGAACAGGCAAAGGATGAATCTACCATTTTATTTGCCGATCTTGATCCACACGAATATACGAACCCGGCAAAAACTAGATTAAATGAACGTAAACCATCTCTTTATCATGAATTATTGTTGTATTCTGGACCGTGGATCGATTCAGAATTAGATTTAATAGATAAAAAGGGTAGCGTGGTAAAAAAATCGGCTGCCCTCTTACAATACACTCCTGAAATTGCAAATAAAGCTGCGAATCTCCAAACAATAAACAGGCTTATCGAGGAAGCAGCGATGAAAAGTCAACAAGAGGAATGCATGTTATCCTTGATCGTTTGTCCGGAACTCTCCTTAATTGGACCCGTTCATTCACTTGATCCGACAACCATTCAGCAGCTTGGCGAAACCATTCATGATGAAACCGTGGAAGAAATGAAGAAACTTGCTGTCGCACATCAGATCCATCTCGTGTTTGGAATGATCGAAAGGGACCAGCATCTTTTTTATAACACGGTCATTGTCATTGGACCTAATGGTGAAATAACTGCAAAAGCGAGAAAAATCCATTTGACAAAAGAGGAGGAACTCTGGGCAACAGCTGGAGAAAACGTAGTTGTCCAACCTATAAATGGAATCGGCCGTGTCGGTCTCATCGTAGGTTCGGACGCGGCATTTCCCGAAATAGCTGGCATAATGGCTGTAAAAAAAGCAGATTTCATTTTAATTCCCTCCAGTTGGTATGGTGAATTTGGTCAAATCATGTCTCTCCATGAAAAGATGATGGAACATAAATTCCCAGCTAACACCATGACCACATGGGACGCGATTGCTAGATTCTCACAAGCTAAAACACTAGTTGCGAATTTTACAGGTACAAGTCTTGGATGCAGAGGCGGGAGTGCTTTATATACGCTTGATCCGATCTATGGGGGAGACGTCCCTATTATGGCTTCTTCCCATAAGGAAGAAGTACTTCTTGTACCTCTAACGAAGCCAAATCCAAATTGGTGGTTTGATCAACGAAAACTTTTATTAACGAGAAGAATTCATCACTATCGGCCTCTGATATTAAAGAACAAAACTCGCATTTTACATGAGAATCCGACATAAAGTTAGAAAATTCACGTTTTTTAGAGGGAAATGCCGATTGTTTAGCGAATAAATTAAAAAAACTGTCTATTGGTACCGGAAGATACATCCTTTACTTTAAGCAACTTGAGGTATTATTCATGAAATTATTCCATTCAAGGCTTACCAAAAGATTTGTCATTACCGTTATCGTCGTGGTCTTATTTGTTTTAACTTCGCTCTATTTCGTTACCGTCAATGTTCTAAATGCCTCGGTTCGCTCCCAAATGGAGAATCGCGACGAACTGATTGCTAGTACATTAGGAAAACAAATTGAACTTATTATTCAAAATGTAACGGGAAATATGAGGCAAGTTTCCCCCATTGTCGAGATAGCTGACATCAACAACAGCAATAGTTCCTACAAGCCAGACGTGGAAACGATTCTCGCTGAGGATTCTCTTTACTTATTTTTTGAGGCCTATCAAGGAAATAAACTCCAATTTCGGATCCCCGATGTCCAGTTGACCAATCCAAAGGATGTTCGTTCTATTTTAGATCGTTTGTCCTGGAGCAAAACAAGTTATATTTCGAACATGATTGAACTCCCAGACGGCCGTAAAACCATAGCCGTTGCCTATCCTTCGCTTGATGAAGAGGGGAATTCTTTAGGTGCAGTGATTGCCTATTTAAATTTAAACATCCTTTCAGAGCACTTACAAAAATTCGCAATTGGAAAGGAAGGGATGAATGCCCTAGTCGATCGAAATGGAACCATTATTGCCCATACCAATACACAATATATTGGAAAAAAAATAAAAGAAAAAGATGTACTTGAAAACATTAATAAAGAGCGGCTTGAGATCTGGAATGGGACTCTGTTTAACGACAAAATGGTTATCTCAAACAGGCCGATTTTATTGGGAAGAATGAGTCTTCTCGTTGCTGAGCCAATCGAACAAGCCCTGACACCCGCTATCCCCGTTACCCATTTACTAAGAAAAGGATTTTTGTTGGTTTTAATGATTTCTCTTTTTCTGGCCGTGGTCAGTTCATCTAGAATCGTTCGACCTGTCATGTCACTCATCAAACAAGTCCAGGAATATAGAAATGGGAAGAGAGACAAGTTTCATCCCTTGGATACAAACGATGAACTGGGGGATCTCTCCCTCCTACTGTCAGAAATGGCCAAGGAACTACGAGATAAAGAATTAAGCATGTTTTATATACTAGAATCCATACCTTATGGGGTCATCACCACCGATCCGGAAGGTCGAATCATGACCTTTAATAAAGGGGCAGAAGAGTTGATGGGAACCAAACGGGATGAAGTAGTAGGCGGCGATATTTTTCATTTGCCCATCAAACTGGAAACGCAGGAATCTGTTCTGTTGAAAACATTGAAGGAAGGAAAAGCGTTCCAAGAGGTCGAAAGCCAAATTATCGATAAACAAGAACAAATGCATGATGTAAGGATTTATACATCACGGTTTAAAGGGGAACAAGATGAATATATTGGCTCACTTCTTGTGATTAGAGACGTAAGTGAGATCAAGAAACTTGAAGAATATGTAAAACAAAGTGAACGCCTGGCCTCATTAGGGCAACTGACTGCAGGGATTGCCCATGAAATAAAAAATCCTCTCAGCATCATTCAAGTTGCAGCTGAAACCATCAAACTACAGATGGATAGTAATGACGAAGAAAATGAAATTATTATAGAATTGACGGATGATATTTTGGTATCTTCCGACCGGATGAATAAATTGTTAACCGATTTCTTAAAACTCACCAAAGGTGATACGCGAAATGAAACCGTTCCCATTGATTTAATCCCACTAATAAATGAGTTATTAAATCTATTAAGAAATAAGTTTAATGACTATAACGTTAAAGTTTATACAGATTATCCAATGAGCAATGCCATTGTCATCGGTGATAAGCATAAACTTAGTCAAATGTTATTAAATCTCTTGTTAAACAGCCTTCAATCGATGAAAAATGGAGGTATTATTTCTATTACGATAAAAGACGAGATTGAATTCTGGCATATTTCCGTCTCTGATTCAGGGGAAGGCATACCTCCCGATCAGATCAAGTGGATATTTAACCCATTTTATTCCACTAAGAAAGATGGAACCGGTCTCGGTCTATCGATTGTGCATGAAATCATCATGCAACATGATGGGAAAATTTGGGCAGAAAGTGAGATTAATAGAGGGACAACCATTCACTTTCAATTACCTAAGGGAGGATGAACATGAAAAAGAACCTCTTGTTTGTAGATGATGAAATTAGACTATTACGGGCATTGTCTCTGTCTTTTCGAAAAAAAGGCTATCAAATTACGATTGCGGCAAATGGCCAAGAGGCAAGAAAAAGAATCCAAGAAAATAACGTGGATATTGTTTTTCTTGATTTAAATCTTCCAGATGCCAATGGATTGGATCTTTTAGATGAATTCAGTTCGCTTTATCCTGAAAAAGTATTTATTATTATGACTGCCTATGGTGACGTCGAAAGTGCTGTTTCTGCCATGAAGGCTGGGGCCTTTGATTATATCGTAAAGCCTGCAAAACTGGATGAAATCGAATTAATCATCAATAAAGCCTACAATTTTATCGGCATGAAACGTGAAAATATGCATTTAAAGGAGCGTCTTAAACACCTTGAAGTTGGCAAGGGGTTTATTAGTACCAGTGTAGAAATGAAGCAGATCTATCATATGATCGAGCGTGTTTCTACAACGGATGCGACCATTCTCCTTCATGGTGAGAGTGGGACAGGTAAAAGCATGATTGCCAGGATGGTTCATGATTTAAGTGAACGAAAGTTAGGATCATTTATTGCCGTAAACTGTGCGGCAATTCCAGAACATTTATTGGAAAGTGAACTCTTCGGCTATGAAAAGGGTGCGTTTACCGGTGCAACGGCGAGTCGTGCCGGGAAATTTGAAGCAGCCCAAAACGGAACGATTTTCTTAGATGAAATTGGGGAAGTACCCTTATCCCTTCAGGCAAAACTTCTCCAAGTCGTGCAAGAGAAATCCTTTATGCGCCTTGGGAGCAACCAGCTAAAACAGGTGGATGTTCGAATCATCACAGCCACAAACCGGAATTTAAAACAAATGGTCCAAGAAGGAAAGTTTCGGGAAGACTTGTACTACCGATTAAATATCGTCGATTTACACGTCCCTGGACTCCGAGAACGCAAAGATGATATCCCTTATCTCATTGAAGAGTTTTTAGAAAAGCATCGAAGCAAGATGAAAAGAAATTACCAAGTTTCTTCCCAATTAATGAAAATCTTAATTGGATATGAATGGCCGGGTAATGTTCGAGAACTTCAAAATGCTGTCGAGCGAGCCGTTGTTTTATGTAATGGAGAAGATTTATCTATTCAGGATTTTCCTCGCGAAATTCAGGAGTCCATGCAATCGCAACCCATACCAACACTCGTCCCTGATAAATCAAAAACGCTTCCAGAGCAACTGGAGGAAATAGAGCGACAAATCATTATCCATGCCATTGAGGAGAATCATGGACAAATTTCATCCGCAGCAAGAGAACTTGGTGTCTCAAGGCAACGGCTCTTATATAAAATGAATAAATACCTTGAACATTAAAAATGCCATTTGCTTAGTCAAATGGCATTTTGACGTTTCCAAGATGGGAAAGAATGAAATGGTAAAAAATTTTTACAATATTTAAAAAAATATAACAAAGATAACAGCAATGATGCCCTTCCTAATTGGCATCAATCTTGCAAGAAATAATAATGTACAAGAAAAATAGAATGAGGAGATGTAAATATGAACTATCATTCGCTACTTGAAGGTGCCATTGAACTACATTGCCATAGCTATCCGAGTATCTTTCCAAGAAAACAAACCGATTGGGAACTCATAGAAGATGTGATAAAGGCTAAAATGGCAGGAGTTGTTCTGAAAGCACACGAGGCATCTACAGTGGACCGAGCAACGTTATTACGGTTAAAAGAGCCGGGTCTTCATGTTTATGGGGGACTTGTTTTAAATGATTTTACGGGCGGACTTTCACCTGCGGCCGTTGACGCGGCAATCAGGCTCGGTGCAAAGGTCATTTGGATGCCTACCATTTCTGCTAACAAGCACTGTTGTCATTTCGGTAAAAAGAAAACGCGGTTATTTAATAGTGAAAAACCTTTGCCAATGGGAGAGGAAGGATTGACCATCCTGGATGAGAACAAACAAATAAAACACCATGTCCACGAAATCCTTTCACTTATAGGGGAAGCAAACATTATGCTCGCAACAGGGCACTTATCAGTAGAAGAGGTTTCGGCATTGATGGATGCGGCAAAAGAACATCATATTGAAAAGATTTTGATCCAGCATGCCGATTTAGGAATTGCCCCCGTACCCATTAGTTATCAGAAAGAATTTGCCAGAAAAGGGGCAATCATTGAGAAATGCTATATGGCTTGTAGTGAAGATTTCAACGATTTAACGGTGTCCCAGATGGCCGAAACCATTCGTGAAATTGGTGCAGATTCCTGTGTCCTTGTGACGGATTACGGTCAGGACCATAACATTCCACCAATCGAAGCGCTGAGCAATTTTGTTGAGGAAATAGTGGAAAACGGGATTAAAGACCATGAGATTCAAAAGATGATCGTTCACAATCCAAAGAAACTTCTTGGTTTATAAAGGTGGGACACATGATAAAGGAACAGTTGATCAATCAAATTAAAACGATTATTCCGGAAAACCGAATCTTGTCAGATTTGTCTGATCGATACTCCTATAGTTTTGACGCCTCATTTGGAGAATATTTGCCGGACATCGTGATTCAACCGAAAAATGTGAAGGAAGTAGCTGCGCTCGTAAAACTGGCGAATGAATATAAAACGCCCGTTTATCCAAGAGGGGCAGCCACTTCTTTAAGCGGTGGATCATTAGCCGTAAAAGGCGGAATGACACTTGATATGTCCCAGTTTGAAAAGAAGTTGATTATTGACAGGGAAAATCTTCTTGCCATCACCTCTCCGAGTGTTATTACAGGGGAAATCCATAAAAAAGCAGAAGAAGTCGATTTATTTTATCCACCCGATCCCAGCAGCTCACATGTCTCGACCATTGGTGGGAATTTACTTGAAAACTCCAGCGGACCAAAAGGACTAAAATATGGGACCACAAAGGAATATGTCATTGGTTTAGAGGTAGTAACACCAACGGGTGAAATTATCCGCACGGGCGGACAAACGGTGAAAAATGTAACAGGCTATGACTTAACGAGGCTTATTGTCGGTTCGGAAGGGACGCTTGGGATCGTCACAGAAGCGATTTTGCGCCTCATACCAAAACCTCTTGCCAGAAAAACACTGTTAGCTTCTTTTTCCCGCCTCAATGACTCAGGACATGCGATTACAAAGATTTTATCTTCCGGTATTCTGCCGAGTGCAATGGAATTGATGGATAATGCTTGTATTCGTGCCGTTGAAAATTACCACCCAAGCGGACTCCCTACTGATGCAGAAGCTATTGTGATTATTGAAGTAGATGGGCATCCATCAAGCATTGAAGAAGAGATGACAAAATGCGCAGAAATTTGCCGGGAACAAGGTGCGACAAATGTGAAAGTAGCGCAGACAGAAGCGGAACGAAACGACATTTGGAAAGCACGAAAAATGGTCTCACCTGCGATCACCCAAATGGGGCCCACCAAAATATCGGAAGATGCAACGGTTCCCAGAAGTAAAATTCCTTTAATGGTGGAAAAACTCCAACATATTCGAAAAAAATACGACCTAAATCTCGTCGTTTTTGGCCATGCGGGAGATGGAAATCTTCACCCTAATATTATTACTGATAAACGAAACCTGGAAGAAATGAAACGGGTTGAAAGTGCGGTCAGTGAAATATTCGAGGCAGCGATTGAATTGGGTGGTACCCTTTCAGGGGAGCATGGGATCGGCACGTTAAAAGCCCCGTACATGGAGATGGAATTGGGGAAGGAAGGCCTTCTCATGATGCAAAAAATTAAAGAGGCCTGGGATCCCAATAACATCTTGAATCCAGGAAAAATCTTTCCTCAACCGGGTCAAACAAAGGTGGTCTTAACCTAATGGAAACCAAAACCCTGTCTAAAAATAAGTATCAAGAAAAACTGCTCCAGCTCTCCTATGATGCTGCCAATCAATGTGTTCAGTGCGGTTATTGCTTACCCGCATGTCCTACATACGAATCGATGGGCCGGGAGTCGCAATCACCTCGAGGTAGAATCAATCTAGTAAAAATGGCGGCAGAAGGAAAAATTGACCTCCAAAAAGACCTCGCGAAACCGATTGATTTATGCCTCGGCTGCCGCGCGTGTGAAGTGGCTTGTCCCGTAAACGTTCCATATGGGCACATCTATGAGGCGGCAAAAGAAGTGATCACAGAACAGCAAAACGAGGAACAAGCGAAACAAAAATCTAATCTGCAAATGAAAATACGAAATGGTACCTTAAAACAACTATTTCCACATCATAAACGTCTTCGAACGGTAGGAAACTTGGCGTGGTTTTATCAAAAAACGGGCTTAAATAAGCTTGTTCAAAAGACGAAAGTTGTGAATAAAATCTCCGAGTCGATGGGTCAGATGGAAAAAGTCCTCCCCGAATTGGAATCACCCTTAAAACGGCATAAGTTTGGGGATGTGTTTCCACCAAAAGAGGAGAAGAAAGCGAAGGTGGCTTTTTTCTCAGGGTGTATTATGGATGCGATGATGTATAAAACCAATCGATTAACGATTGAACTTCTCCAATCGGTTGGCTGTGAAGTGGTCATCCCTGCTCAGCAAAACTGTTGCGGAGCTCTTCATGCTCATCAGGGGTTAACAGACGAAGCTAGGAAACTGGCAAAAGCAAATATTCGCGCATTTGAGGCATCCGGTGCTGATTATTATATCAACAATGCTGGCGGCTGTGGGGCAGCACTAAGTGAATATGATCACCTACTGAAAGATGAACCGGATTGGTTCAACAGAGCCAAATCCTTTGCTTCAAAATCAAAAGACATTACGGAACTACTCGTTCAACTTGGTCCATTGCCATTTAAGAAAGAATGGAATGGCATCATGACGTATCAGGATTCCTGTCATTTACGGAATGTTCAAGGTGTTTGGGAAGAACCAAGGAAGCTTCTTCGTTCGATACCTGGAACACGCTATATCGAAATGGATGGCAGCGACAGATGTTGTGGCTCAGGCGGAATTTATAATATTCTCAACTATGGTGAGTCTATGAACATATTAGATGAAAAGATGAAAAAGGCAGAAAAGACCAAGGCAACGACGATTGTGACAGCAAATCCTGGGTGCTTATTACAAATGAAACTAGGTGTCGAACGAAGTGGATTAGCGAATCGGGTGAAAGTCTTGCATATCGTCGAGGCATTAGCTGAAGCTTGCGGGATTCAATAGCAGGGTTCATCAATAAAAAAGCAAAAAATTTTTACACAGTAGAAGATTTCTTTAACAATATTCTGAAAATTAATAAAAATTTCATAAAGAAGTTATGATGAACCAGCGATATTTAAATTGGCACAACTCTTGCATTAGTATTTAGTAGGATGATTTGAATGATAGAAAATGAGGGGGAGGAAAAAGGAGTAATGGAATTTATTCAATTGATTCAATCGAACTGGGATGAAATTCTCATGATGACTTGGGAACATATTCAATTGGTTGGGCTTTCCGTCTGTGTGGCGATTCTAATTGGTGTACCATTTGGAATCTATATTAGCCAGCATGAAACACTCTCAAATTTAGTGTTATCGGTTGCAGGTATCTTGATGACCATCCCAAGTATTGCACTTTTCGGGATAATGATTCCAATCTTTTCGATCATCAACCAAGGCATTGGATTCTTACCTGCATTTGTTGCACTTGTATTGTATTCTCAGCTTCCAATCATCCGTAATACCTTTATCGCTGTAAAAAACGTCGATCCCAACATGCGGGATGCCGCCATTGGGATGGGGATGACAACCTGGCAGCGGCTCATCAAAGTTGAAATTCCCATTACACTTCCAGTCATCATGGCCGGTATTCGTACCGCGATCGTATTAACGATAGGAATTGGGGCGATTGCAGCTTATATTGGGGCAGGCGGGCTTGGAGAATACATTCAAACGGGCATCTCAACCAGTTACAAAGCCATGGTACAGGTTGGTGCGGTTTCCGTTTCTTTAATGGCCATTACGATTGATTATTTACTAGGTCGATTACAAAAGAGAATTTCACCAAAAACAGCTCATTCAAAATAGTTAGAGGATGTGGTCCTATGATTACTTTCAAGGGTGTAACTAAAGTCTATGAAAGACAAGGAGAAAAAGTAAAAGCCGTTGATCATGTAAATATGAAAGTGGAAGAGGGAGAAATATGCGTCTTAATCGGCCCGTCCGGCTGTGGGAAAACCACTCTGCTACGGATGGTCAACCGTCTTGTTCCCCTTTCAGAAGGAACCATCGAAGTCGGAGGAACAGAAATTAATTCTTTAGATCCCATTCAATTACGGCGTTCAATCGGATACGTCATCCAGCAAAATGGGTTGTTTCCGAATATGACCATTGAAGAAAATATTAACGTCGTGCCAAAGATGATTGGCTGGGATGTACAGAAAATGAAAAGCCGTTATCAGGAATTAATGGAGATGATGGGCCTCGACCCTGAGGAATATCGTAAGCGTTTTCCCTGGGAGCTATCAGGCGGACAGCAACAGCGAATTGGGGTTGCACGTGCCATGGCGGCAGATCCTCCCGTCATGTTAATGGATGAACCATTTGGCGCTCTTGACCCTGTTATTCGGGATCACTTACAAAATGAATTTCTGCGTCTTCAGAAACACATGAAGAAAACGATTCTTTTCGTGAGTCATGATATAGATGAAGCGATTCGACTAGGTGACAAGATTGCTATTTTCAATAAGGGGAGTTTAATGCAGTTTGGAACACCTGACGATATTTTATCCAATCCACGAAATGAATTTGTAAGGGACTTTATCGGAACGGACCGTGAAATTAAACGACTTTCTCTCTTAACCGTAAAAGAATTACTCCATAAAGGGAAGAAATTAGGACGCTCTCAAACAATCCCTCATGAAGTAAATAGGGAATCGGTTAAACTTGATACAGACCTACGAACCGCATTATCTGTTTTATTAGCCTCCCCAACTGGAGAAGCAGCCGTCGTCGACCATCATAATCATCCACATGGAATCATAAGTATCTCTGATTTTCAAATCTTAACTGGTGTTCATCCTACAAAATTACAAACAATTGTACGGTAAGGTGGTGGCGAAATGAAAAAGAAAAGTAAAGCAGAATGGATCATTCGGATCCTGCTGTATTTACTCATCCTTGCTCTCGTGATCTATGCAGCAAAAAATGGGTCCTTTACTTACATTGAAGAGAACACGAGTGCTGTTATGTACCTGCTTGGCCAACATATCACGTTAGTGGCTATTTCTTCGTTAGCTGCCATCTGTGTTGCGGTACCACTTGGGGTTTTTGTAACGAGACCTCAATTTCGAAAATATGAATTTATTGTGTTGAACTTTGCCAACATAGGGCAAACGGTTCCAAGCATTGCGATCCTGGCACTTGTCATGACCTATCTTGGGATTGGGTGGCAAACAGCCGTTTTTGGCTTATGGTTTACTTCCTTGCTGCCAATCTTGCGCAATACGATTGCAGGGATCGATTCTGTTCATCCAGCCATTATGGATGCGGGAAAAGGAATGGGAATGACTCAAAAGCAGATCTTATGGAAACTGGAGTTCCCAAATGCTTCTTATGCGATTCTAGCAGGAATTCGCACTGCTATTGTTATTAATGTTGGGACAGCCGCTCTTGCTTTTTTGATTGGTGGAGGAGGACTAGGAGATTTAATTTTCTCGGGCATTGCCCTTTATGACACTGGTCTGATGTTGGCAGGTGCCATTCCTGTTATATTATTAGCTATAATCATAGATTTCATGATCGGAATTTTTGAAAAAGTCATCATGCCAAAAGGGTTACAACATAAAATCGAAACAATCTAAAAAACGAGGGGGAACGAAGATGAAAAAATGGTTTCTATTCATTTGTACGATGGTTCTAATTATGACTCTTGCAGCATGCGGTTCAGATAAGACAAGTGGTTCTGGTGGGAATAAAGGAAAGATTACCGTAGGCGGGAAGGATTTTACAGAGCAGCATATTTTAACAAAAATGACGGCGCTTTATTTAAAAGAAAATGGATATGATGTCGAAGAAGCTGACGGAATGGGCAGTACAGTGGTCCGTAAGGCGCTTGAGAACGGCCAAATTGACTTGTATTGGGAATATACAGGAACGGCCCTAATCGTCTTTTTAAAGCAAGATGTGGTGACAGATCCAGATAAAGCGTATCAAACAGTAAAAGATATCGATGCGAAGAACGGGCTCGTTTGGTTAAATAAATCCGATGTAAATAACTCATATGCCGTATTAATGCGCAAAGATACGGCAGAAAAATTAGGGATAAAATCGCTTGAAGACCTTGCGGATGCTGTAAATAAGGATGCGAGCAAATTAAAACTTGCTTCCAATGCTGAGTTCTTTTCTCGTCAAGATGGTTTAATCGGACTCCAGAAAAAATATGGATTCACTTTTCCAAAGAAAAATATCGTGAAAATGGACAACGGTCTTGTATTGAATGCTTTAAAAGAGCAACAAGTTCAAGTATCAATGGGTACCACAACAGACGGACGTAACAAAGGGTTTAACTTAGTTGTGTTAGAAGATAATAAACAATTCTTCCCACCTTATAATGCCGTACCTGTCGTTCGTGAAGAAGCATTAAAGAAAAATCCTGAAGCAAAAGAACTGTTAAACAAAATGGCCGCTAAATTAAATGAAGAAACGATGACAGAACTTAACTACCGCGTCGATGTGAAACACGAGGATGTGACAAAAGTTGCCAAAGAGTGGCTGAGTAAAAATGGATTTATTAAATAAATCATTTTGAAAGATTGATATGGAAAATGGGGGTCATGCTTGACCCTCATCAACAATTTCTTGATAAGGAATGAAACGAATGTTTGAAATGGTTGAAATTGAGCAAAAGTTCCCTGCTACGAGGTTATTAGATATTCCAGGTAAGATACACAGCGAACTGATAAAAATCCTTCCAGTCACGGGATTGAAGCAAGGGTCGGAAATTGCGATTACCGCAGGAAGCAGAGGGATTTGCAATATCGTTGAAATCCTGCGGGAATGCGTAAATTATTTAAAAGCTGCAGGATATAAACCTTTTTTAGTACCTGCTATGGGAAGCCATGGGGCTGCAACCGCACAAGGACAAATTGAAGTACTTCACCATCTGGGGATTACAGAAGAAAGTATTGGTGCAGAAATTCGTTCGTCCATGGAGGTCGAACTTTTAGGCCATACCGAAAAAGGGCAGCCTGTCTATATGGATAAAAATGCCTTTCATGCGGATGGAATTCTAGTAATCAATCGCATAAAGGCCCATACCGCGTTTAGAGGAAAAGTGGAAAGCGGATTAAGTAAAATGATCACGATTGGACTCGGAAAGATGAAAGGGGCTTCTTTTGTCCATAGTGATGGCGCATTAAAGATGGCAGAAAATATTGAAGACGTTTCGTTATTCGCCTTACAAAATAGCCCTATTTTAATGGGGTTGGCGATCATAGAAAATGGTTTTGATGAAACCGCAGATCTAGTCGGTGTTTCTAAAAATCAGTGGCATGAAAAGGAAGCCGAACTTCTCCAGTATTCTAAAGCGATGATGCCTAGTCTACCCATCGATCACATCGATGTTTTAATCATTGAGGAAATGGGCAAATGCTATAGCGGAACTGGCATGGACCCAAATATTATTGGCAGATGGAGAATTGATGGTGTCCCTGAACCAGTTCGTCCTACTGTAAACAGAATCGTTATTTTAGATATCGCGGAACAGTCATTTGGAAATGCGCAAGGAATAGGATTGGCAGATTTCACGACGCAAAGATTAGTAGATAAAATAGATCGAAAATCAACGTATACCAATGCACTTACGGCTACCTATTTACGAAGAGCAATGCTTCCGATGATATACGCGACAGAAAAGGAAGCAGTCGAAACAGCCATCCTCAGCTTAGGACCAAAAATCAATAAAGAATCGATAAAAATCGTTCAAATTCCTAATACCCTTCATTTAAGCAAAATCAGTGTATCACGATCGGTTCTAGATGAATTGGCGAAAACGGATCAAGAGTTTACCGTAAAAAAGCAGCACAACTTGTCGTTTGATCGAGATGGGAATCTACTAAACAAATGGATGGTTTCAGCACATTCAGTATGAAAGGAGCATGAAGATTGGAGAACTTGATGATTCAGCAAAAAACCGCACTGGTGATTGATGATTCTGATAATGTAGCCGTCGCTCTCACGGATCTAGAACAGGGGGACGATTGTGAAGTCCGGTTCGGTAATCGTGTAGAGGTCGTAACGGTATTGGAAGATATTACGTTTGGGCATAAATTCGCGCTTGTTGACATCGGAAAAGGTGAAAGTGTCCTAAAATATGGGGAAGAGATTGGAAGATTGAGAGAGTTTGTTAAAAAGGGTGGGTATATTCATAACCATAATATGTATTGTGATCGGGGGATGAAATAAATGCCAGATACTTTTATGGGCTATAGAAGGAAAAATGGTTCAGTAGGTGTTCGGAACCAAATTGCCATTATTCCTTCTGTGTTTTGTTCAGCAAAGGTCGCTGAAAGAATTGCCTATCAGGTGCCAGGCACCGTTTATTTCAGGCACCCTGTAGGATGTTCTCAAGTTGGGGAAGACCTTGAAGTGACAGCAAAAACATTGATTGCCATTGGGAAAAACCCCAATTTTGCAGGAGTTGTGGTTGTCGGCTTGGGCTGTGAAAGGTTTGCGCCTTATGAATTAGCCGATGGTATTGCCCCCACGAACAAAATGCTAGAAACGGTTGTGATTCAATCCGAGGGAGATTCATTGGCTGCGATTCATAAAGGGACGAAGATTGCGAGAGAAATGCAGCAAATCGCTTCAAGCCAAGTAAGGGAAGAGGTCCCAGTCAGTGAACTCATGATCGGATTAAACTGTGGCGGTTCGGACATGACATCCGGTTTAATTGCGAATCCTTCACTGGGAATAGCTTCTGATAAACTAGTCTATCAAGGAGGTTCTTCGATTTTAAGTGAAATCACTGAATTGATTGGGACGGAAGAGATACTAGCGAGAAGAGCTTTGAATGAACAAGTCGCAAAAGAAATTCGAGAGACTATTTATCTTACAGAAGAGAAACTGCGAAGACAAACACAGAATTCTAGTAATAAAGACCGTACCCATTTAATTTCAACAGGGAACTATGCTGGCGGGTTATCGAGTGTAGTCGAAAAGTCATTGGGAAGTATGAAAAAGTCCGGTAAGGCACCATTTAGCGGAGTCATTCAATACGGACATCAACCAGATAAAAAAGGATTGTTTTTACTGGATTCTCCTGGACATGATGGCGAGGTTTCAACTGGGCAAGTGGCAGCGGGTGCCCAAATCATCCTTTTTCCAACAGGCAGGGGAACCCCAACAGGTTTTCCTGGGGTACCAGTAATCAAACTCACTGGGAATCCCAAAACTTATTTAAAGATGAAAGAAAATATTGATATCAATGCAGGTCAGGTTTTAACGGGCGAAAAGACATTCGAACAAATGGGTCATGACATTTACCAAGAAATTTTGGCAGTGGCATCCGGAAAACAAGTGAAAGCAGAAATACTTGGTCATGATGAACAATTCTGTGTCACCCGGTTACCATAATTTCATTTAAAGAATCTTAGGACCTTCCATTTGATTTCGGGGTTGTGATGAATCATGTTAATACCCTTATTGACTATCATTATTTTGCAAATTTTGTATGTATCATTGCTAACCATTCGCATGATTGTAACCATAAAAGGATATCGATATATTGCAGCGGCAGTTAGCTGTATGGATATTCTGATTTATGTGGTTGCGCTTAAGATTGTCCTTGATAACCTTGAACATCCCATCAACCTGATCGTTTATTGTCTTAGCTATGGAATTGGTATTCTTGTCGGCATAAAACTCGAGGAATGGTTGGCATTAGGATTCATCGCGGTTCAAGTGATTACAAGTAGGTATAATCAAGAACTAGCGCCGTTACTTCGTCAAAAAGGCTATGGGGTAACAGGATGGTTAGCAGATGGAATGGAAGGTGAGAGGTTATACCTTTCGATAATGGTTGCAAGGAGGTTACAATCCCGTTTATATGCAGAAATATTAAGCTTTGATCCCCAAGCGTTTATCGTCAGCTACGAACCAAAATACTTTATGGGCGGGTTTTTGAAAAGTATTCCTGGCAAACCACATTATAAACCTATAAGTGAAAAAAAAAATCTTTAGAAGGATAAAAATTAATCTTTAATAAAAAAAAATATAATAATACCGAATTTCTTAGTCAAAAGTTGCTCTACTATCAACCGCCATAATTAGGAATTTGGGAAACGCAAAAGAACCTTCTCATATTGAAATTGAGGAGGTTCTTTATTATTTTATTGACCAGATTGGCGAGGTTAGGGTTATTGTTTATTCCCAAAAGCAGGAAGAATGTATAAAATACATCTATCTATGATCCTAATTATCCAAATGATGATCATGTAACGCTATCTTTAAATAACCACGGGGACGGTTCTCTTGGTTAAAAGAAGTTCATTGCTGCCACTAGAACCGTCCCCATGGCACTTTCATCAAGCTGATTGCTTTTTGTTTCTTCTTGTCGGCTCTTCTTTTTTATGTGATTTAGATGCTTTTGATTTAGACACTCTAAAGAATAGTATCAATCCGGCACTCAACATGAGAGTCCATACAAGTGCGAAT
>NZ_JBCNAD010000074.1:0-15413 GCF_050477905.1 Neobacillus pocheonensis
TGTTTGTTTAGTTTTCAAAGATCAATTTCTCTATCGCTTGAAAGCGACTTTATTATCTTACCAAACGACTAACTAAAAGTCAATAACTTTTTTATTAGTTGTTTTCGTCTTGCTGACGACTTTTAATATACTACAGCATATCAAATGGTTGGTCAATACTTTTTTCTTATTTTTTTCAAAATAAAACCGCTGTTATTTTCAGCGGTTGACAATCGTTAGATAATCCAATGCTGTATGGCTACTAATGCTACTAAGCCTGGGATACCCAGAAACCCTGAAACTGCAGATGTCGCAAAGTTTATTGGCACATGAATGCCATAGTGATTACCGGCTACATTAAGGAAAAATAAAAACAATGCTCCAATCAGTAATTTTATGAAAGCTTGACCCACAAAACGAGCGGGCTTAAAAGGAGCGCCTGAGAATAATAATAAAACAACGAGTCCCCCTAAAACGGATATAACGACAATTGGTTCCAAAAAGCTATCCCCCTTCTTTGGTCTAGTATTAAAACTTATGTACAAGTTTCTATGAATAGACCTGAGAAAATGGAAAAGCCCAGACAACTTCATCAATTGTCTGGACTAAAAAACTTTGCTTATCTCATTAAGGTTACATTTCGCTGTTTCGCTTCTTTTAATAGGAAGATATATTTTGCCTCCGCTATCTTTGTTTGGCAAATCACTTCATCCGATGGGTCGAAACTTTTTTCTAACAGCAGTTTTTCTTGCTGCCAAAGTTCCTTAAATTTGTTCAACTGAAATAACAGCTTTTCATCATATTCTTTTCGTAGCCAGCCTTTGCGCCGAAAAAACATCTTCAATTCCTCCGGTCCTATTGTCATATCCAAGCTTACAATTCCCGCCTGCCCTCCAAGGCCTTAGAAAGTGTTACCTCGTCCGCATACTCAAGATCCCCGCCAACAGGGAGGCCGTGGGCAATTCTTGTTGTTTTAATACCTGACGGCTTTAACAACCGGGAGATATACATGGCTGTTGCTTCACCTTCGATATTTGGATTTGTTGCCAGGATAACCTCTTGCACAGTTTCATCCTGCAATCGTTTTAATAAATCAGGAATATTTATATCCTCTGGTCCTATCCCATCCATTGGTGAAATAGCTCCATGTAATACATGGTATAAGCCGTTAAATTCCTTCATTTTTTCCATGGCAATAACATCTTTAGGATCTTGTACTACACATATTATGCTCTTATCACGGCGCTGATCTTCACAAATATAACATGGGTCTTGATCGGTTATATGGCCGCAGACAGAACAATAGGTAAGATTCCGTTTCGCATTGACTAGTGCCTTTGCAAAATCGAGCACGGTGTCTTCTTTCATACTTAGAACATAAAAAGCCAAGCGTGCGGCTGTTTTTGGACCGATACCTGGCAGTTTCATAAAGCTGTCAATCAGCTTTGAAATCGGTTCAGGATAATGCATCTTAATGTTCCTCTCTTAAAAAAAGCCAAAGTGCACGTACACATGCGCACTTTGGCTATATATTTTTATTAAAACGGTAAGTTCATTCCTTTTGTAAATTGTCCCATTGTGTTGTTTGTCAGCTCTTCTGCCTTTTTAAGGGCATCATTGACAGCAGCAAGGACAAGGTCCTGCAGCATTTCGACATCATCTGGATCGACTGCCTCCGGTTTAATTTGAACATCAACAACTTCTTTATGTCCCGTAACAACGACTGTAACCATACCGCCGCCGGCAGTTCCCTCAATTTTCTCTTCGCCTAATTTTTCTTGTGCCTCAGCCATTTGCTTTTGCATTTTTTGCATTTGCTTCATCATATTTTGCATATTACCCATTCCGCCACCACGCATCATTTTCCATTACCTCCAATTAGTCAATTATTTCTACAAATTCTTCACCAAATAATTTTTTTGCCTCAGCAATATGTGGTTCTTCCTCTTGTCCCGGATCGTCGGTTTCCCCTTCTTCACTATGCTGGCCACTGCTCAGGAAGCTTTCCCTGATTGTCAGCCACTGCTCTTCAGGTACGCCCAAAATCAAAAGCCTCTTACCGGTGAATTTATTCAAGGCCGTGGTAATTGCCTCAAGGAAATCCCTTCTATCCATGGCCATTTGGCAAATCATTTCATGCTTAAATTTTATAATTAAAGCATCAGTCGAAGCTGCGACAGGCTCTGCTTCATTTAGTAAGGCCGCATGCGATTTCATTAAATTTGCCCGCATTTCGCCCCATTTACTCTTAATCTGATTTAAATCATTTTTTGTTGCCTGTTTTAAAACTTCATTAATTTTTCCAACAGGCGGTTGGAATCCTTTTCTTGAACTTCTCTGAGCAGGCTTTTGCGGTGCTGGTGCTGGTGCTGCTTCTTGCGGAGCAAGGGCTAGACCATTTGCCTTTAATTGCCCCAGTTCATTTTCGAGCTGTTCGATTCTTGCTATTAATTTGTCGACATTTGCTGCACTGCCAGACTGCGCAATTTGTGTTTCTTCTATTTGACACAACTTTACGATGGCCACTTCAAGGAAAATCCTTGGGTGGTTTGTCCAGCGCATTTCCTGCTGTGTTTTATTGAGTAGATCAATAAGTTGATAAATCTGCCCTGTTGGAGTTTCTTCTGCCATGATCCGGAAATCATCATCCAACATGACTCTTTCAAGAGATTCTTCAAGCTTCGGCGCTGTCTTATATAGTAGCATATCGCGATAAAATAAAATCATATCCTCGATGAATCGTGCTGGATCTTTCCCATGGAACAAAAGCTCTTCTAACGATTCTAGTCCGCTAGCAACGTCTTTCTCCCTGAATGCGGTTGCTAATTTATTCAAAAATCCTTGGGATACTGAACCTGTTACCGTAAGGGCATCTTCAATCGTTACTCGAGTCTCACTATAGGAAATAGCTTGATCCAATAAGCTTAAGGCGTCACGCATCCCACCTTCTGCTGCTCTTGCAATCATCTGTAGGGCACGCTCATCACAATCGACATTCGTTTCGTCAACAATTAACTTCATCCTATTGACGATGGACCCCGCTGTGATCCGCCTAAAGTCAAAGCGTTGACACCTTGAGATAATCGTTAATGGAATTTTATGAGGTTCTGTTGTCGCTAAAATAAAGATGACATGCCTCGGTGGCTCCTCTAACGTTTTCAAAAGGGCATTAAAAGCACTAATGGATAGCATATGCACTTCGTCGATAATATAGACTTTGTAGTTTACAGCCGTAGGAGCAAACTTCACCTTATCGAGAACATCGCGCATCTCTTCCACTCTGGAATTAGAAGCAGCATCAAATTCAAGCACATCGGAAATGGTTCCGTTTGTAATCCCGAGGCAGGCCGCACATTCATTACACGGTTCTGATACCGGTGCACGCTCACAATTGATTGCCTTTGCTAATATTTTAGCCGCACTTGTTTTACCTGTTCCTCTCGGGCCTGAAAAAAGATAGGCATGGGTGATCTTCTGTTGAAGCAGGGCATTTTGCAATGTCGTCGTAACATGTTCTTGTCCTACTACATCAATAAATTTCTGTGGACGCCAAACACGATATAAAGCCTGATAAGACATGCGACACCGCCCCCTTCAAAATTTTTCATCTTATCTATTATAACGTATTCAATTTCTTTTTTACAAAAAGAATCACAAAAAAACTCATCTCTATGTCTGAGATGAGTTTAATATGTAAGATAAACTGCCGTGCACCTTCCTTCGACTGGCGCCCATAAGCGTTACTTAAGCAGTTAGCTCGGCCCAGGCACCCCTGCGGCACATGAGAGCGTCCACTTAATGCTGCTTCCTTCCGGACCTGACATGGTTCATGGATTCCCATTGCGCA
This sequence comes from Neobacillus pocheonensis, assembly GCF_050477905.1. Classification (NCBI taxonomy): domain Bacteria; kingdom Bacillati; phylum Bacillota; class Bacilli; order Caryophanales; family Bacillaceae; genus Neobacillus; species Neobacillus pocheonensis. Next base: position 3,827 of record NZ_JBCNAD010000074.1, read on the forward strand.
GGACCCAGGCGTCAACACCACTTACTTAAGGCAGACCCTACAGGTCGCGAGCCTCAGAGAAGGGATTCAGTCCCGCTAGAGCGGATTGCGGGTTACAGGGCACCGCTACCTCCCCACCTAGCACGGCAAAGTTGATACCAATATTTAGTGCGTCGTATCTGACGCTTTTTTAGTATACAAACATTCTCGGAAAAAATCAATCTTTATCGTTTGTAAGTTTTTGTAAGTTATTTTCAAGCATCTGTTTCTTTTGCAGCTTCTCCTCTTTTTTTCTGTCTCTAATTTTTCGAAAAAAATCGGAAAGCAACTGGCCGCATTCCACTTCCAATACACCCTTTGTAACCTCGCTACAGTGATTAAAGCGCTCATCCTGCAGGAGATTCATAAGGGTGCCCGCACAGCCGCCCTTAGGGTCTGCTGCACTATAAACAACCCTTTTTACTCTTGACAGCATGATCGCACCTGAACACATTGGACAAGGCTCTAATGTAACATATAATGTTGTGTCCTCCAGCCGCCACGTTCCTAATTCCCGGCACGCTTGGTCGATTGCAAGCAGTTCTGCATGCGCGATTGATCTTTGCTCGCTTTCCCGCAAATTATGGGCCCTCGCAATCACCTTATCACCTAATACAATCACAGCGCCAATCGGCACCTCATCTATCTCTTCCGCCTTTTTCGCTTCTTTTATTGCTTCCTTCATAAAATATTCATCGTTCGTTTCATCATTCAGCATACATGAATCGTCCTCTACTACAACACATCGTATTTATTTACCTTCATTATAACATTTATCCGTACTGTCTCTCATAGAATAGTTCTAGCGCATATATGTTGGGAGGGAATATGAATGCAAATTCATGTTGTCCAAAGAAACCAATCTTTAACCACAATCGCGAGAACCTACCATACAACGGTTCAAGATATAGTTGAAGCAAATGATCTTCCAAACCCAAACAAACTGGTTATTGGTCAATCGCTCGTCATTCCGATTATCGGTCATTTTCATTTTGTTCAACCCGGTGAATCTTTAACCACTATAGGGAGAAGATACGGCGTCTCTGCCCAGGAGCTTGCTACGGTCAACAGAATCCGAGTTAATCAGCCTCTCCCTGTTGGGTATCGTCTATATATTCCCCCAGGAAGAAAAAGAAATGCTGAATTTAACGCATACGTTGAACCGCGCGGCAATACGGTTGCTCCTGAACTCGAACAAAGCGCCCGCGAGGCGGCACCATATATCACTTATTTGGCTCCGTTCAGCTTTCAGGCCCGCCGTGATGGTACATTAAAAGAGCCGTTATTAAATAACTTCCCGGCAATTGCCAAGGCAAACCGCAACGTCTTAATGATGGTTATCAATAATCAGGAAAATGACCAATTCAGTGATGAATTAGGGCGCATTTTATTAAATGAAATCCCAATACAAGATAAATTTCTCAATAATATTGTCGCGACCGCTAAAAAATATGGCTTCCGCGATATTCATTTTGACTTTGAGTTCATAAGGCCTGTAGACCGTGATGCATACAACCGTTTTTTAAGAAAAGCAAAACAACGATTTAGCAGCGAAGGCTGGCTGATGTCAACGGCCCTTGCTCCAAAGACAAGTGCGACCCAACAAGGAAAATGGTATGAAGGTCACGATTACAAAGCACATGGACAAATATCGGACTTTGTCGTGATTATGACATATGAATGGGGCTATAGCGGTGGCCCGGCAATGGCCGTCTCACCAATTGATCAAGTAAAAAAGGTATTGGATTATGCCGTAACAGAAATGCCCTCCAATAAAATTCTGATGGGGCAAAATTTATATGGCTATGACTGGACACTGCCTTTTGTGCAAGGTTCTGTCGCTAAAGCTGTCAGCCCGCAGCAGGCTATTCAACTGGCTGCCCGGCATAATGTTGCGATTGAATATGATACGAAAGCACAGGCTCCTCATTTTAACTATACCGATGAAGGCGGCAAAAGACATGAGGTCTGGTTTGAAGATGCCCGCTCCATCCAAGCCAAGTTTGACCTCATCAAACAAATGAGTTTGAGGGGCATGAGCTACTGGAAGCTTGGTTTAGCTTTCCCGCAAAATTGGCTCCTAATTGTCGATAATTTCAATGTAGTGAAAAGAGGGACATAAAAAAATATACGACAAAAGCTGCCGACATTCGGCAGTTTTTTCATATATTTGACACGAAACATCCAACTTCTAAATATTCCATATCCCTTCCTGCGACAGATTATGATAAAATATTCTTTGTGTCTTAGATTCACCATGACAAAAGTAGTATAAATTATCCGGGTCAACCTGGTTAATCATAGAGAGTGCAGGCAGTTGGAGAAGGAGGACTTGCAATGGGGGATACACCCTTTATTACCGTTGAAGGGCCGATTGGTGTTGGCAAAACATCGCTCGCAAAGGCCATTTCAGAACACTTTCATTTTGCTTTATTAAAAGAGATTGTTGATGAAAATCCATTCCTTGGGAAATTTTATGAAAATATTGAGGAATGGAGTTTCCAAACGGAAATGTTTTTTCTCTGCAATCGCTTTAAGCAATTAGGGGATATCAATACCCATTACTTAAGCCAGAACAATTCAGTTGTAGCAGACTATCATATTTTTAAAAATTTGATTTTCGCTCAACGAACCTTAAATTCTGACGAGTACAAAAAATACTACAAGATATATCAAATTTTAACGGAAGATATGCCAAAACCAAATGTCATTATCTACTTAAATGCAAGTCTTGATACCATGCTCAGCCGAATTAAAATAAGAGGGCGCGAAGTAGAGAAAAATATCAGCCCCTTATATTTAGAGCAATTATCGATTGACTACGAAAATGCGATTACGAGTTTTGAAAGAGAGCATCCGGAAATCCCCGTTCTCCGCTTTAGCGGCGATGAGTTGGATTTTGTCAAAAATGAGGCAGATTTAAAGCATATCATTGAAAAACTATCATTATCGTTAAAAGAGAACAGCTGGTCGAACACATTATAGAAACAGGGGGATGTTAGTGAGTATCGTTATTGGTGGTATGATTGGACTAGGAAAGACTAGTGTGGCAGACACGCTGAATGCCCACTTTAAAAATAGAGGTATTGAGAGCAAGGTGTTTTACGAAACAGTGGATGATAATCCGATTCTTCCGCTTTACTATGAACTGACACCAGAAGAATTAGATGCAAAAAGGATTCCGTTCCTATTGCAGTTATTCTTTTTAAATAAACGCTTTAAAACGGTAAAAGAGTGTATTAATTGGCGCGAACCGCTTTACACCATTCAAGACCGTTCCATTTATGAAGATTGGTATTTTGCTTATGTCAATAAAAGATTAGGCAGAATCTCGGACTTGGAATTTAAGATTTATGAAGAACTAGTTGAGAATATGTTGGAAGAGTTAAATGAACTTCCAAAGAAGGCGCCGGATTTAATGGTTTACTTAAAAGGATCCTTTGATACCGTAATCGACCGGATTATGTCCCGCGGCCGGAGCTTCGAAATCAACCCTGAACTGAAGGAGTACTATTTCGAAGTTTGGAAGGATTACGATGAATGGGTTATGAATCAATATTCTGCAAGCGAAGTATTGATCATTGATATGGATAGCACCGATGTTGTAAAAAGCAAAGCCGATGCCGACCGCGTGTGTCGTGAGGTTGAGGAAAAGTTAAATGACATTTTAAATATCACAAAAACACCAATCGGCTACTAAGCCGATTGGTGTTTTTGTGAGCATAAAAAAAATCCGCTACATTTACATGTAACGAATTTTTATCTCCAGTTTTTATGCGCGATTGTAAGTAAATTGTGGCGGAGGAAGAGGGATTCGAACCCCCGCGCGGTTTAACCCGCCTGTCGGTTTTCAAGACCGATCCCTTCAGCCGGACTTGGGTATTCCTCCGTATCAACAAGAGATAATTTATCATATTATGACAGGCATGTCAACTTTTAAAAATAAAACTTCCGGGCGGATTTGAACCGCCCGGAATTCTATTATATTAAAGAGGTTTAATCACTTCACGATTACCCATGTATGGACGCAGTACGGTTGGAATTACGACACTGCCGTCTTCCTGCTGATAGTTTTCCAAAATGGCAGCGACCGTGCGGCCAATCGCGAGGCCTGACCCGTTAAGTGTGTGGACATGCTCTGGTTTTGCCTTAGGATCGCGGCGGAAACGAATATTAGCACGTCTCGCTTGGAATCCTTCAAAGTTACTGCAAGAAGAAATCTCGCGATAGGTTCCATAGCTTGGAATCCAAACCTCGATATCATACTTTTTCGCAGCGGTGAAGCCAAGGTCTCCCGTACACATGCTTAGAACACGGTATGGTAATTCTAAAAGCTGCAGTACTCTTTCTGCATCATTAGTAAGCTTTTCAAGCTCATTATAAGAATCCTCTGGCTTAACAAACTTAACAAGCTCTACTTTATTAAATTGATGCTGGCGAATTAACCCGCGTGTATCTCGCCCAGCTGAGCCTGCTTCAGAACGAAAACATGCGCTGTAAGCAGCAAAGCGGATTGGCAGCTCGTCGCCGCTTAAAATTTCGTCTCGGTGATAGTTGGTAACAGGGACTTCAGCAGTTGGAATGAGGAAATAATCTTCACTTTCAATTAAAAAAGCATCCTCTTCAAACTTCGGCAATTGCCCTGTGCCTGTCATGCTTGTGCGGTTTACCATGTATGGCGGCAAGATCTCCGTGTAACCATGCTCATCCACATGCAAATCAAGCATAAAGCTCATCAACGCACGCTCTAAACGCGCCCCAAGGCCTTTGTAAAAGACAAATCGGCTTCCTGTTACCTTTCCAGCCCGCTCAAAATCAAGAATGCCTAACTGGTCTGCAACGTCCCAATGCGGCTTTGCTTCAAACTCAAAGTCCCGAACGGTACCCCACTTTCTGATTTCAACATTATCGTCTTCTGTAGCGCCTACAGGCACACTTTCATGTGGTATATTCGGAATGCTTAGGAGCAACAAGTCTAATGTCTCTTCTACACCTCTTAGTTCCTCATCAAGTGTTTTAATGCGGTCACCGACCTCGCGCATTTCAAGAATCAGATGATCGGCATCCTGCTTCTCACGCTTTAATGCCGCTACCTGCTGTGAGACTTCATTCCGTCTGCTTTTTAATTTTTCAGCTTCAACAATCAGCTCGCGTCTTTTCAAATCAAGCTCTTCAAATCGGCCTAAATCGGTCAAATCCTCGCCGCGATGTTGCAGCTTTTCTTTTACCTCGGCAAAGTTGGCTCTTAATACTTTAATATCTAACATCCTTCTGCACCTCTTTTTTAAAAATAAAAAACAAAAAACTCCCGCCCCAAAAACAGGGACGAGAGTTACCCGCGTTACCACCCTGGTTGACAGCCGAAACTGTCCACCTCAAAAAAAACGTTAACGGTTTTCTACCGAAAGTACTTACTGGCTTTAAAAGAAAAGCGTTCCATACCTTGCTCGAGGAGGGATTCACAAGCTTCACTCACCGGTTTACACCAGCCACCGGCTCTCTTCAAGAATAAAATTCTTGTTACTAGTTCCTCTCATTGCTTTAAACTATATGAATTTTGTATAACTTAATTTACTACATATTTTATCCAAATGCAACCAGTTCTAAACTAATTCTTTTGCCTTAGCTTCCTTCACCATTTCAACGAAGTAAGCCGTAAGGTCATGATTGTCTGTCAGTTCGGGATGAAATGAACAGCCAAGGAATTGACCTTCCCGCGCGGCGACGATGCGGTCATTATGCTTGGACAAAATTTCAACATTTTCTCCCGCCTCGACGATGTGAGGCGCCCTGATAAATACCGCTGGGAAGCTCTCCGCAACATCTTTAATCGCGAGGTCAGCCTCGAAGCTGTCAACCTGACGGCCAAAAGAATTGCGTTCCACCTTAATGTCCATGACACCTACGTGCGGTTCACTGTAACCAACAATTTCTTTTGCTAAAAGAATCAGTCCGGCACATGTGCCAAACATTGGCTTGCCTGCACGGGCAAATTCCTTTAAAGCATCCATGAAATCATATTTATCAATGAGGCGGCGCATGGTTGTACTCTCTCCGCCAGGGAGGATAAGGCCATCAACTTCATTTAATTGCTCTTTGCGCTTGATGGCGACCGCTTCTACGCCACATGCTTCAATTGAGTTAATATGTTCGCGGACAGCTCCTTGTAAAGCGAGTACGCCAATCTTAATCATTGATTACCAGCCTCTTTCTTGCATACGTGCTTCAGGTGCTAATGATGAGATTTCAATACCTTTCATCGGAGTTCCAAGATCCTTAGAAAGTTCAGCAATCAATTTATAATCTTGATAGTGAGTGGTCGCTTCTACAATTGCTCTTGCAAATTTCGCTGGGTTTTCTGATTTGAAGATACCAGATCCAACGAATACACCGTCAGCGCCTAATTGCATCATTAGCGCTGCATCAGCAGGTGTTGCTACACCGCCGGCAGCAAAGTTAACCACTGGAAGGCGGCCAAGGCGCTTAATTTCAAGTAATAATTCAAATGGTGCACCTAAAAGCTTTGCTTCTGTCATAAGTTCATCATCGTTCATGCCAACCACTTTGCGAACCTGTGCATTTACCTTACGGATATGGCGAACAGCTTCAACAATGTTACCAGTTCCTGGCTCACCCTTTGTACGAAGCATGGATGCACCTTCACCAATACGGCGGGCAGCTTCACCTAAGTCACGGCAGCCGCAAACAAATGGAACAGTATAATCACTTTTTAGTAAATGATATTCTTCATCAGCTGGTGTTAATACTTCACTTTCGTCGATATAGTCAACACCCATTGCTTCAAGCAAACGTGCTTCCACAATATGACCGATACGTGCTTTAGCCATTACAGGGATTGAAACAGCATTCAGTACCTCTTCTACAATCCTTGGGTCTGCCATTCTTGCTACGCCGCCAGCCGCACGAATATCGGAAGGAACACGCTCTAGGGCCATGACAGCCACTGCTCCTGCTTCCTCCGCAATTTTAGCCTGCTCGGCATTTACAACGTCCATAATGACGCCGCCCTTTTGCATTTCTGCCATCCCACGTTTTACGCGATCTGTACCTGTGTTCATTTGTTAAAATCCCCCTTTTATTTTAATATTAAGAATTATTCCTGTACACTTAGGAAATTTTCCACGAAATAAGTCGGAATTTATTTTTTTCCATAAAATCATTAAAGCAACAAAAAAGGATTCCTGTCAAGACAAGAATCCTTTTTTAGAATAGCTTATTTTTCCAAATGAAAGTGACTATTAGAACCAGCCTTTAACAGTCGTAGAAATTCCGTGCCATACATCGCCAAAGAAATTGCCAATGCCTCTCATCATTAACACGAACCAGTTTGCTTTTTCAACATCTTGAGCCGCAATGACATCAACCTGGGCCTTCTTCTGACCTTCTTGCGTTAAGAAGCTGACCTTTTCGCCATTTTTCGGTTTAACCGTTAAATAGCCAACTTTTTCACCTTTTTTAATCGGTGCGGCCAATTCGCCATTTTTATTAATCTTGTTTCTATCTAATACCAATACTGGTTTATACTCTTTTTTCTCACCATTCAAAATCACCATGTTAATGGCTGATTTCGTATATATCTTCACTTGATCCTCTTTACCTTTAATGACAGGAACCGTTTTATGGCCCTTCACTTGATAATGCTTAGGAACTAATTGTTCTTTGGTATAGTTGCTAAACGCGTAATCCATCATTTTTCTTGTTTCATCAAAACGTGCTTTATAGCCGCCTTGCCCGCTAGCATCCTTTGCATTTTGCACAACCGTGATAAATCGCTTGCCGTCACGGCTGGCTGTTCCTGTGAAGCAGTAGCCGGCAAAATCAGTCGTTCCTGTTTTAAGCCCGTCCATTCCTTCATAGCCATATGTTAAAGATGGCAGCATCCAATTCCAGTTATCCATCTTAATTTGATCGGTTGTGCCTTCTCTAAAAGTTTTCTTAGGGGTACTAGCCGTTTTTAACACTTCCGGGAAATCATTAATTAAATGGAATGCTAATTTCGCAACCGCACGGGATGACATGACGTTTTCATCCTCTGCTCCCGTTCCTTCCGGCTGCAAGCCTTTGTAATCACGATTATTTAATCCAGTGGAATTAACGAATTTATAATCTTTTAATCCCAACTTTTTCGCTTTATCATTCATCATTTTAACGAAGTTTGTTTCAGAACCGCCAATTTTTTCAGCAATCGCAATCGTTGCCCCATTGGCAGAGTAAATCGCCATTGCCTCATACAATTCACGGATTGAATATTTATCATCAGCTCTTAATGGAACATTAGAAAGATCCGTTCTTTGCGATATTTTATAAACAAGATCACTTGGAGTGTATTCTTGATCCCACTTCACTTTTCCTTTTTTTACGGACTCTAGTAAAAGATACTCCGTCATCATTTTAGTCATACTAGCAATTCCAAGTACACTATCGGCATTCTTTTCATATAAAACTTTTCCTGTTACTGCATCTACTAAAATAGCACCGTCCGCATTTACATTTAAAGCCGCTTCTGCCTTAGCTGAACTCGCTCCGGCAAATAGGCTGAAAAACATCATGATTGCCAGCGCACCGGCAATACATTTCTGATAAACAAGTTTATTCACTATATAGCCCTCCAACGTTTTATTACACCTTGGTTATTTTAACATAACTGCCTAGTAAATCATAGACAGAGCAATGTCCCATCTTCCATCTATTTTTTGCTGAAGTCAGGACTTTTTTCATAAAAAAACAGAGAAGCATCCGCTCCTCTGTCTAGAAATTATGAATGTGAATAATTTGGTGCTTCTTTTGTGATTTGCACATCGTGAGGGTGACTTTCACGTAAACCGGCACCTGTCATTTTAATAAACTGGGCTTTCGTTCTTAAATCATTGAGGTCCTTCGTTCCACAATACCCCATCCCAGAACGGAGACCGCCAATAAGCTGGTAAATTGTCTCTGATAATGGCCCTTTATACGGAATACGTCCTTCAATTCCCTCTGGAACAAACTTTTTATTATCTTCTTGGAAATAACGATCCTTGGAGCCTTTTTCCATGGCTGCAACGGAACCCATTCCACGATAAACTTTAAACCGGCGTCCTTGGAAGATTTCTGTTTCCCCTGGGCTTTCGGATACCCCGGCTAAAAGACTTCCTAACATTACTGCATGACCGCCAGCCGCTAATGCTTTCACGATATCACCAGAATATTTAATTCCACCATCAGCAATGATTGCTTTCCCGTGCTTCATCGCCTCTGTTGCACAATCATATACGGCGGTTATTTGCGGGACACCTACACCTGCCACAACCCTGGTCGTACAAATCGAACCTGGTCCAATCCCCACCTTCACAACATCGGCCCCAGCTTCAATTAAATCCTTTGTAGCCTCCGCAGTCGCGACATTACCGGCAATAATCGTCAAATCAGGATAAGCGTCTCTAATTTGTTTGACCGTGTCGAGAACACCCTTTGAATGCCCGTGAGCTGTGTCCACGACCACAACGTCTACGCTAGCCTTAACAAGCATATCGACCCGTTTCATTGTATCGCTTGTAACGCCTACAGCTGCTCCAGCTAATAAGCGTCCTTGACGATCTTTAGCAGAGTTTGGAAATTCAATCACCTTTTCAATATCCTTAATGGTGATTAACCCTTTCAATACACCAGCATCATCTACAAGTGGGAGCTTTTCAATTTTATGCTTTTGAAGGATTTTTTCAGCTTCCTTCAGAGTTGTGCCAACTGGCGCGGTAACAAGATTTTCTTTTGTCATCACGTCAGAGATTTTATACGAGTAATCTTGAATAAAACGAAGATCACGATTCGTAATAATCCCAATCAGTTTTTGTTCGTCCATGTTATTTACAATCGGCACACCTGAAATGCGATATTTCCCCATTAAGTGTTCAGCATCATATACTTGATGTTCTGGAGTTAGGAAGAATGGATCGGTAATAACTCCACTCTCAGACCTCTTTACCTTTTCAACCTGTTCTGCCTGCTGCTCAATCGTCATGTTTTTATGGATAACTCCTAATCCACCTTGACGGGCTATCGAAATTGCCATTTCAGATTCAGTTACCGTATCCATTCCAGCACTGATTATTGGGATATTAAGCTTTACATTAGGCGATAATTCAACTTGTAAATTCACATCTCTTGGTAAAACTTCAGACTTACCAGGAACCAACAAAACATCATCAAACGTTAAACCCTCTTTTGCAAACTTAGTTTCCCACATTTTAACGGCCTCCAGGACAAAAATTTTTATTTGTAGGTTAACAATTGGACAAAATACTGTCAAGGAAGAAGTATTAATTTGATTTTTCTGAAAATAGGTGATTGTGAATTGGACATTCAATATAAGGATTGGAAAAGCTTCGCTAGTTTCTTTTCCGCCGAATACTGCCAAGCTTTTTTAAAGAATTGTTACATAAAGGGTGGTGTCGAAAACCCAGAACAAAAAAGCTATGAAAATGGGTATGCCTTTCTTTATTATCTTGAACATGGACAAATATATTATGAACAGGCAGAAAAATCCCCGCTTATTTTAAAACCTATTCTTCTATTTTATGGGCTCGTGCATTTAACCAAAGCATGCATCTTAACAATTGATCCCGCTTATCCTGAAACAACAGCTGTGTTAGCCCATGGGGTATCCACTCGAAAAAGAAAAAAACAAAATTACCTTTTTTTCCAAGATGAAGTAAAGATTCAAAAAAATGGATTATTCCCCTATATGTCAGAAAAAATGTTTCATGTGAAACAATTGGAAGGGGAAAAAGTCATCATGGAGGAATTACTACAGCTTATACCGGAGTTGGACGATTTATTCTTTTTAAATGGAGGAAAAAGGACATTCACAAAATTACAAAGACAAGGTGAACAACTTTATATTCCTGAGCTGGTGTTAGATCACTTTCATATGACAGATAGCCGCTTTAGGGAATTTTTCTCTTCTAAATTTGCAAAAAGTATTGAGTTTTCAGTAGAAGGCCTTAGCTTTACGAGTGAGGCCGATCTTCTTTCCGGAATTTCACCGGTGAAATATAATTTGGAGGATCAAGCCTATTCCATCCCTTTAAATAAGGGTAACCTTTTCAATTTTCCCGAGCTTCTGATCCATTATTTATTATTGTATAACCTGAGTATGATTGCTCGTTATGAGACGGAATGGTGGAGTGAATTGACGAAAATGATGCCGAATCGGGATTACCCGTTTATCGATTGCTTCCTGTCGATTACGATGAAAAAGGGACCGTTTTTGATTTATCAGTATTTGGTGGAGAAGTGATTCTGGGAAAAGGACACTAGGTGCTAAGCATCCGATAAAAATGGGTCTATGGGACATTTTGAGCGGTTTCACCTGGGGTTTTGTCCCATAGAGGTGGTATGGGACACTTTGGGTGATTTAACTTGGTGTTTTGTCCTATAGAAGCGCTATTGTGGACTCAGCCTTCATTTTTTCACTACTTGTGTCCTCTATATAATCCAGTTTTCTTTTTTGGATAAAAAATTTGCCCAAAACAAAAAGACAATCCTCGCGGATTGTCCTTTTAATGTGCCT
>NZ_JBCNAD010000075.1:0-6127 GCF_050477905.1 Neobacillus pocheonensis
TTTTCATGGTAGTTGAAGAAGGATATATAATACCGGTACTCATAAAGGGAATGAGATTTACAGTAGTATTGGCACTCTTTTTTAAGGAGTACAATACTTATTGTCCATCAAAAAATGATGTCAATTGTTATGTAAAAGTTAAAGGAATTCAGAACGAACCTTGATAATTAAAGAAAAAGTCGTATGCCAATTCATTCGTCAATTCTTGTTTCATTTGTTAAGAAAGCACCCAAAAACGGAACCCTTTAGAGTAAAACAGTACCGTCTTTTTTATTGCTTATTGTAGTCACCAATCATTGTAACCTAGTCACCATCTTAGTCACCAAATGGCATAAAAAAGAAGAATTCATGCGAAAAAGGTCACCAAAACGCACAAATTCTTCAATTAAATATTCCTTAGCGGTTATCAATTTTTTCAGGATATAAATCGTGGTTCATCATCCGATAATCGGCCATTTGCTCATACTTTGTCCCCGGTTTCCCGTAGTTGCAGTAAGGGTCAATAGAGATGCCGCCTCTTGGGGTAAATTTGCCCCAAACCTCGATATATCTTGGATCCATCAGCTTGATTAAATCATTCATGATGATATTCATACAGTCCTCGTGAAAGTCACCTTGGTTACGGAAACTGAAAAGATATAACTTAAGAGATTTACTTTCGACCATCTTTTGGTCGGGGATGTAGCTAATATAAATAGTTGCGAAGTCTGGCTGTCCTGTTTTCGGACAGAGACTGGTGAATTCTGGAAAATTAAACTTAACAAAATAATCACGGTTTGGATGCTTATTATCAAACGCCTCCAAAACCTCTGGAGTATATTTAAACAAGTATTTTGTAGCTTGGTTACCAAGCAATGTAACACCTTCTAGTTCTGCATCTGTTCTTCCTGCCATTTTTAGTCCTCCTTATATTAACCGCGCATTACAGGAGCTAAAAAACTAAGAAATAAAAAACCATATCCTAAGGATATAGTCAATTTGTCCATTCCATAGTTTTTTATAGAGGGTATACGCTATGAACCTCTCCCATAAACGGGTGCAAGTAAATTTAATTTAACATAGTTACTATAGTTAATATTCAAGGAACTGTCAATCCAGATTTTCTTGGAAAACTATAAAGGTTGCAAAAGAAGTTGATGAAGCATTAAACTATATATTTAGTAATTAATTGGAGGTAGTCATTCATGTGGAATGAGTTTAAACAGTTTGCCATGAAAGGCAATGTGATAGATTTAGCTGTGGGGGTTATTATCGGCGGAGCATTCGGTAAAATCGTCTCGTCCCTGGTGGCTGATATAATTATGCCAATAATTGTAGTAATTAGCGGTGCAGTAAACGTTGAGGATATTAAGGACCTCGCCTATGGACCCATAAAATATGGCGTATTTCTTCAATCAGTCCTAGATTTCTTTATTATCGCCATTTCGATCTTCCTTTTTATCAAGTTCCTGAGCCGCTTTAAAAAGAAAGAAGAGCCGGCTAAGGCAGTGGAAAAAATCAGCCGCGAAGAAGAACTTCTTGCCGAGATTCGCGATCTTTTAAAAGAAGACAAAGATTTTTTTAGAAAAAATGAAACATCTTGACCACTTTTACGTATAACTTAGTAATACAACATTTTGAGGTGAAATAAATTGTATCCACAAACATCAACTGAATTTATGCCATCTGTTTTAAGGACGTTTGCCTTTTCTCTTGCCATCGCTTTCCTTGGCACAATGGCTGGAGTATTTGTACCACCGATGTTATTTATTCCGTTAATGATTTTAGAATTTGTCATGCTTATGGCAGCGTTCTTCTTTAGACGTAAAAAAGCCATATCGTATTCTTTTCTTTACATTTTCACCTTTATCTCCGGGATAACCTTGTATCCTATTGTAGCTCACTACATTGCTGCAGCAGGCGGAGAAATTGTGATGATGGCTTTCGGGACGACAACTGTTGTCTTTACCGGAATAGCTGTTTACGCCGCAAAGTCAAAGCAGAACTTTTCTTTCTTAGGCGGATTTTTACTTGCTGCCCTGCTTGCCATGATGGCGATTGCCATTTTTAATTTTTTCGTTCCATTAAGCTCAACGGGAATGCTTGCTTACTCCTTTATCGGTGTATTGGTATTCAGCGGTTACGTTCTCTTTGATATCAGCCGCATGAAGCATTATGGGGTAAGACCAGAAGAAGTACCATTAATGGCATTAAACTTATATCTTGATTTCATCAATCTATTCATCAGCATTCTTCGTATATTTGGAATAATTAATAGCAGAGACTAGAAAATAAAGAGGAGCTTGGGTTTATCCCCCAAGCTCCTTTTAATATTAGTTGTTATTGAATAAGATTAATCCCCGTTCAATCATCTGTTTGACAGATGGCTCCCAATCAGCTTTGTTTAACACTTTTAAAAGACGGTCTGCATTTGATTGACTGCCTTTGTGAATTTTATAGAGTTCTAATATTTCCAGCCTCAGCAGCCATTCATTTGGATAATCTTGATCCAATTTAGCTAAAACTTCATTTAATTGAGACATCCTTTGGTCATTCCAACTGGAGTCATCGCGTAAATTTCGAACTTTTTCATATAATCCTTCAAGCTCATTCCAACACTGTGGTTCGATGATATCCTCCGTTTCTTCTTTTGTTTGAAACTTAAAATAATTGTTAGGGTCTGCAGCACCGGCAAAGACGGAAGTAATACTTGCCCCAACGGCCATATCGAAAGTTCCCCAAGCTTTTTCAAAAAGAACTTTGTCCATATAGGTTACCGTACTGTCCTTAAAGGATATGAGAATTGGTTTTCCCTCTGACAACAAAATACTCTTTACGGTGCCTTCTACCCTTACCTTGCTTTGAAAGTCTAGTACGGCATTTTGTTCTTCAATTATACCTAGAGCACTTAATTCCGAAAGTGAGCATTGTTCAAGGACTATACCGCCTTTTAATTTGCCGATTGGCGTTCCGAAACCTTTCCGATGTGTTGCTGTGCCATGCCCTGCTAATTGCTTGTTATCGAAGGATAAAGCAGTGGGTCCTATAGTACGGAAATACACCGCTTCGCCACTTTCATCCTTCAAAATATCACTTACAGTGCCTGTAACCTGCAAACCAGATGAAAAAACCATCGTGGCTGTATTTTCAGTAGTTAAAGCCTTTTCAAGACTCTCCGTCCCGCCTTTACGAAAGGCCATCGTTTCCGCAAATTGATCAATAGCCTGTGCTAAGTCATCAAAGTTTTTACATACAAATAATTGCGGCTGCGGCTTTGTCACATCATATGGAGTTTTCGTACATTCTTCTATAGAAAAAGGAATTTTGCGTACATCATCCTTTAAGCAGCTCTGACTCTCACCTACAGACGAAAGCAAACCGGCGCCATATATTTTTGGATTATCCAGCTCCCCAATTAAGCCATATTCCACAGTCCACCAAAAAAGCCGTGACACTTGGTCGGATTCAGATAACCCTTTTACCTTCTTCCTTGCTTCAGCCACTTGCTTTTCGGCTTCTTTCACTTGATCTGGAGTTGATTTTGGATCCTCCGCAACAATCGTTAAATGGCGTACTGCCATAAAAACCTCTAGCTTTTCCTTACTGGAAAGAGCCTTTGCACCCATTTCGCCGATTTTCTGGACGAATTCACGGTAAGATTCATCTAATAAAATCGGTGCATGCCCTGCTGCCTCATGAATCATATCCGGTGCAGGCGTATAGGCAATGTTTTGGATGTTCCTTATTTCTGTTGCAATCGGCAAAAGCCCGTTTGCTAAAAAACCATAAAAAGCCGAACCAGGAATCAATCCGTCAATCGTAACGGCACCCCAGCCCACTTTTGCTAGACTCGTATTCATATCCTCAACCTTTGGAATCGATTCAGTTTTAATTCCGGAGTCACGTAATCCATTTACATAGGCTGGATGGGCAATTTGCTTTAAAAAATAATGATTTTGCTTCATTACAAAACGCCATACCGCATGATCGATGGGAGTATAGCGATGGTAGGATTGTTTAGAAATGAAAGGCTTTAAATGTGCAGGAATCTTTTTTGTTCCATTACCAGTCATCGTGAACATTCTCCTCTATTTAAATAGTTTAAAAAGAAGCATTATGCGAGAGATTGCAATTTCGGTCTCAGTCTCTCCTTCGCCCGTTTCATCCTCGTTTTTACCGTAGACATCGGCAAATTACTTTTTTGTGCTATTTCGCCTATAGTTAATTCCTGATAGTAATAAAGATAAATAGGTTTACGGTAAATGTCCGGCAATAGGTTAAGCTTTTCAGCCATTTGCTCGGCGGAAAATTTATGTAGGACTTCCTCTTCTGGAATGGGGGCTGTAGTGGCAAAGGCTGAATAGGAATAAACCTCTTCCTTCCAAAATAACTTAGATTTTTTTTCTTTACGCCAATAATCACGGCATTTATTGACAGCAATGGTAAAAAACCAGCTTCTACACTTTGAATGCTCCTTTACTGCAGGATATGCCAAATATGCAGAAAGTAACACTTCCTGATAAAGGTCCTCTGCAAGTTCTTTCTGTCTCACTAACGTTACAATATATTTAAAAATGGCTGGACCATGCTCAATTACTAATTCTTCAAATGGTTGTCCGAATCCTTTTCCCATTATGTACCATCCTTCCGTCTAAAAAATAATGCTCACTTCATTAGACGGAAAGGACGGCCATGACCCCTACACCCCATCGGTAAAATTCTGGCCTTTTTGAATCAGCCCTCTCATAAAAATGGAAAAACCTATTTTCTTGCAAATCGTTAAATAATGCATCAGCGCTAGCAGAACGGACCCGGTATTCATGCCAATAATGACTCCATTCATCCCCCACTCTGATCGAGAGCCAAGTAATAAAATAAGCGCAAAGGAGATTATCGTTGACCAAATAATGTGAATGAAAGCCTCTTTAATCATGTCCAAACCGATCATAAAAGCTTGCATCGGCATAATGAAAAAGTGAAATAAGAAAAACGGCCATAGCAGCTGCAAGAAAATAGCAGGCGTCTCCGATTTAAAAAATAGGGACGTTAATTCTGGTGCAAAAAAGTAGAAAATGGTTACAGCAGCGACCCCGTACAAGAAAGTTAGTTTCATAACTTGCTGCAGCATTTTTTGTAATGTTGAATAATCGCGCTGAGAATGTGCCTTTGAGACAGCAGGGATGAGAACAACTAAAAGAGAATGGGCAATAAAAGCGGGAAAGAAGCCGATCGACATTGCTACTCCCATCAACATCCCAAATTGCTCAGTTGCGAGATTTTCACTCATTCCGGCGTGTACTAATGCTGCCTTGATAATGAACGGCTGAATCGCATTGGTAAAAGCGGAAAACAAGCGCATTCCAGTCGTTGGTATCGAAACAGCCATTAAATTTTTCCGAACCACTTTCCGATTTAGATTGGAAAAAGGCTGCCGTTTGAGCTGTTGAAATTGAATGATAAACATGTAAATTAAGTATAGGAACACCACGATTTCGCTTCCAATTAAAGAACCAATGGCAATTAATAATGCCCTTTCAGAGTCAAACGCAAGGAATCGAAACAGAATAAATAGGCCAGCAAGCTGAGCAGTTTTCCTTAAAAAATTGGAGACCGCAATTTTCCCCATCTTCTGCATCCCCATAAAATAACCTCTGGCGACAGACATGAAGGAAATAACAGGAATTAAAATTATTACAAGCCATCTAATATAGGGATGATACGTATTAAATACGGGGATAAACGGTATTATCACAGTGGCCAATAAAAAGATCATACTGGTAAAGATTATCGTAATCGTAATCGCATGATATAAGATATTTCGGTGATAGCGTTCTTCGCGTTCCGCAATGAATTTTGAAATCGATACTGGAAGCTCGAAGCTTGAAAGAAGAACAATTAAATAGATGGATGGAAGGATGGACATATATAGCCCTAATCCGTGTGTTCCCAGCTCTCTAGCTAGAATCATATTTACCAAGAACTCAATTCCCTCTCCCAAAAATGCAGACGCCGCTAAAAAAATGACACTCTTGTAATATATAGCCAATTTATTATTCTCCCTTTTTTTAATATCACTCTTCTAAACTTATGAGACAAGTTTCATGATTATTAGGAGAATATTTTTTGGAATCGAGTAGAGGGAAAATAA
>NZ_JBCNAD010000076.1:0-53267 GCF_050477905.1 Neobacillus pocheonensis
AGCCTTACCTATCTGTATGAATAAGGAGTTTAACATAACTAGGTTAATAACATTAGGATTATCATATGGGGAATGGAGTCAAGATTAAAGGGTTTCAGCTTTAGCTTGGAATCCTTTTTAAATTATATAAATTTATTCGTTTTTTGAAGTATTTTAGTAGTATAATAGTTTTGGTATTTCTACAGATATTTACAAAAAAGGGGACAATTTATGAAGAAATTAACCTACTTATTTATGGCGTTTTTATTAGTTTTCCTTGCATCTTGTTCATCAAATGAAACAACTAGCAAAGAGGAAAAAATCAAAATAAATGAAACTCAAGAAGTAAGCAAAAAGAAAGAAGCCACTGTTGAAAGCAAAAAAAGTACACCTAACGATGAAGTTGAAAAAACGACTAGTGAAAGTGTAGTCAGTCCAAGCGTTTCTGCCACTAGTACACCAACGATAACAAGTGTTAATGGGGACTTTGACTACAGTAAATATACACTAATTGTAGTAGATGGCGGAGATATGTCAGGTTATAGAAAGCCAAATGTCAGAGTTGATATTGGTTTTGGCGACAGGGAATATTGGGCCTTTACAAATGAATATGGACAGCTAATTCGGGTTGAGGCGAAAAATATAACACTTCAAAATTCGAATACGGATCATGTTTTGTCATCAGGTAGATATTACTCTGATGAAGCGGATGTTCCTGGTACAGAGAGTCCAACCTTGGATAAAGGGCATGTGATTGCTGATTCTCTTGGGGGAGTATCTAACGCCTATAACATTACACCTCAAGACAGCACTCTCAATAGGCACGGGGACCAAGCTTACATGGAAAAAGTGATTCGGGATGCAGGAGGTGCTACAGATTTCGTAGCAGTGATTCAATATCCAAATACTCAGACGCAAGTTCCTAGCCATTATAAATTCACCTACAAAATTCAGGGCAGATCCATTACAGATGAATTTGACAATGTAAATCCAGATGAAGTGAACAAAAATTTAGGGAGAACGACAGGTACGAGCAGAACGCCATCGAAAACAGACAGTGCACCAGCAACCGAAACGGTAAGTAGCAATGAAGATGTCAGCAAGGTGGATACCAATCATAATGGACAAGTTACGATTGCTGAAGCCAAAGCAGCTGGTTTTCAAATGCCAATTACACGAGATTCATGGCTCTATAAATATATGGATGATCGAGATGGTGATGGCTCAGTAGGTGAATAAATGGGGTTATGCGGCGACTCTTTCTTCTTATTGAAGTAACGGGCAGGAGATTAAAAGGATAAAAATTGTAATGTTAAAAATGAAGGGTGAAAAAATGAATACCAATAGAGAAATTATAGAAGAAAAAGATGAAAAAATTTCACAGCTAGAAAGACTATTAATAGAATTAAAAGAAGCACAACAGCAAAATGCTGCAACTATTGCGATAGATCATAACTTAAGATCTGTATCTCCACCGAAAGGAATATTTAAGTCTTTCTTAAAAGCTGGTAGATTGAAGATTATTTTGGTCTTGGTCATCCTTGTTTTTTTAGTCATCATAACTTCAGTAGGAATTCGGCAATTTGCGGGCAATACCTCCAAACAAGAGTCTGTCGTGTTTGTTGAACATGTTCAAAAGCTAGCCACATTGGCAACAGCTAAAGCTTATATGAAAGGGGTTATACACGAAAAGGATAATAAGCATTTCTTGAATATTGATCTACCAGGAACAAACCGAGAGCTAATATTAGTTGTACCTGCGACGGTTATTGCTGGTGTTGATTTGAAAGGGATTACTTCTAAGGACATGGTTATTAATGAAGAAACAAAAGAAATAGATATTACCCTTCCACATGCAAAATTTATCCAGGAACCATCAGTACAGTTAGATAAAATACAAGTAATGGACAAGGGTGGGATTTTCCGTGGTGATGTTAAATGGGATGAGGGGTTTGACATTGGAGCTAAGGCACAAGAGCAAATTCGTCAAGAAGCCCTCTCTGTTGGTTTACTTGATACTGCAGATAAAAACGCTGAAAAAGTTTTAAAGGAATTCTTTAAGAATATTGGCTATACGGTAAATGTCACGTTTAACTAATAGGGAGGCCTACCCATGCTACTTGAGACAGGCCTGTTCTGTAATTTATATTGAGGGAACCATAGAGGAATTGTTGGTGTTATAGTCAAACATTTCATAAATGACAACAAACCACCAATGATAATTGCTAAGCTATGTTTTACAATTATTATGAGGTGGTTTAATTGTTTTTTGCACCAATGTTATTACAAAAGGTAGACCAGCCCTTTGATGATGAAGCTTATCTTACAGAACTTAAGCTGGACGGTATCCGGCTAATACTTTCAAAGATTAATAATAAAGTCAGGCTTTACACCAGACACAACAACGAGGTTACAAGCAAGTTTCCAGAACTCTTAAATATAGACATTCCGGAAGGTACGGTTCTAGATGGAGAAATTATCGTCACTGATCCAGCTAGAAAACCCGACTTTGAAGCAATGTGACAGGGTTATTTCTGCTGCTGATGTGATTAGAATGATGATGGAAGTACGAAAAGGTATGCAAAGTGAATTGCGCTTCCAAGATGAACTAGGTCTTTCAGAGGAAGAAGTAGCTTTTTATCATATTATTGAAAACTTGGGTAATAAGGCATTCACAAATGAATTTATGGCTGAACTGGTTCATAAGGTGCTTGCAGCAATGAAAAAACAGTTCAAAGTTGATTGGACTAATCCTCACCGTTCTGATGTTCTTTCAAAGGTAAATCTCGCTGTGAAGATGGTCTTAATAAAAGAGAAAATTACAGGGGAGCAATTGAAGTTTTTGACAAATGCAATTGTAGAACAAGCCAAAGAACAGTACAAGGATTGGCCCAGAAATTTTGCTTAAAAGTAATGGTCCTCTCATTATTTTGAGAAGGACCTTTTAATTATGGAGGGGAATAAAAATGTTTAATAAGCCTTTTGATAATATTAACATCGACGATATTAATTTTCTAAAAGAAAATGCTGTACCAGAAGGAACAAGTATCGATTATAAAGAACAACTTCACCTCAATTCACGGGAGCAGAGAAAAGAATTTGCAGCAGATATCACTTCATTTGCAAATACAAATGGTGGCTACCTAGTGTTTGGCGTAAGTGAAAACGAAGGGGTAATTAATGAAATAAATGGTGAGGTATTTGGCAATATAGACCATTTAAAACAGCAAATAGAAAACCTTTTAAGAGATATGGTTGAACCAAGAATGAATGGGCTGCAGATGAAGGCTATTGAAATAAATGCTGAAAAAAGTATTTTTATTATACGTGTTCAGAGGTCATTTAGTGGTCCTCATATTGTGAGGGGGAGAGAGTTTTATGGTCGGAATACCTCTGGGAAATACCAACTTGAATATAATGAAATAAAGAGACGATTTTTAGAAAATGAGGGCTTGTATAAGGAGATTAAGGATTTTCATTTAGAAAGACTTTTTAAAGTAAAAGCCGACGAAGGTTATTTAAAATTAGCTCCTGGTCCCACGATTATGTTAAATGTTTTACCTCTAAGCGCATTCGGCTTCGATGCTTCTGTACTTGATTTGGGAAGTCCCTATGATGAAAGAGATTTTGGACCTTTGTACCAGGCAGGTGTAGACTATCACATAGGTTTTGAAGGGATTGGGTGGAGGACTACAATTCAACACCAATGTTATGGTTATCATCATATTAATAGAAGAGGAATTGTTGAAATTGTGGACCGTGGCATTTTAAGAATAATAGGAGAGGGACAGCGAATTACAATTAATATACCAATGATAGAGCAAAAACTTAATGAGGTTGCGAACAAAATCGCATCGAATTATTTAAGATATGGCGTAGAAGGTCCATTTGTTCTTAGATTTGCGTTATTAGATGTTGGGCAAGCAGTATTTATTAATCAAAATGGCGAAGTAACACAGTATAATATTTTACAAAATGATCTCCTGTTTCCGGACATGATAATAAATGATTTCTCAGAGTTCAGGTCGTTCTCAAGTCAAGTTGGGGATTTATTATATAATGCTGCCGGATATACTCAAAGACCGACTCTTTACATGCAATAACTAGAAAGGGGATGAATTTTTGTTAAAGATTACTTATGGAGAAGAAGAATATACCTGGGATGAATGGGAAGAAATGCATAAAAACTTCGCAGAGTCCCTTGAACTGCCACAAGATTTATTAATTGATAAGTTTATAGCAGACGGAATGATAATGCATGATGTCGGATATTCCATTTCAATATCTATGTTAACTGAGATTTATCACATTATTGCAAGTGCTCGTTTTAATCTAATAAATGCTTTTAATAAGTTATATGAAAGTAATGTAATTTCCCACGGGAATAGTTATTTAGCTCATACATGGATGAGGGGTGAATACCTTAAAAATAGTATTCTTATATATAATTCTGTCGAAGATTACGTTTATCAAATGATATGGTTTGCTTATGACCTCCATGGGACAAGATTGGATGGGCATAAAGCATACCAATCTGCTTTGAAAAAATGCAACTTTGGTAATTTATCAAATGAATTGGAAAGGATTAAAACGGACAATTCAAAAGAGTTACTTTCACTAATAAAAAAGTATCGGTTCAATCAAAATATTAAACATCTGAGAGAAAAATTGGCGAATAACCTAAAACATAGGGGTAACCTACAGTTTGATGAACTGAGCAGAACAAGACTTTTTGGCTACACTCAAAAAAATACTAAGGGTGAAGTTACCTTTAGCAGTGATTGGCTAGCCCCTGTTACTGTTAATATTGATGATACTATTGATGAATTATCTGAAATACATAGATATTCTATTGAATTTGTAAATGATATTTTTAACTATATCAATGTATTTGAATCATTTGAAATAGTAAAGGGTCCAACTTTTAATCCTTTGATCCAAATTAAAGAGATTAGTAAAAAAATTAATAAGTATTACAACAATGCAAAATAATAATCGGTAAAACGAGCCAATAAGCTTATATAGCTGGGTATCGTTCTCTTCCCCGATATAATAGGTTAAAAGTTGAAAGAAGACCACGTTTAGTGGTCATTATTTTTGTACCCAATTGAATCAGTACTAACGCATCGGCTATGTTTAGTTCTTTTTAAATACCCCGACTTCAACATTCGGTGAAGTTCGTCAGAAGATTTCCCGTTAATTACTGCAGAAACGTATTCCCTTCCAATCGGTTCCCCTTTTATCGTATAGCCCCGACGATTCAGTATCCTGGTGATTTCTTCAATGCTATTCGTGAATGCATATTCCTTAATGATGAATTTTTCTAAGGTATCGGCTTCGTAATTTTCGGCTAAATCCACATAATCCTGCAGCCTTTTTATTTCTTCTTGTGCTCTCCGAACAGTGATTAAAGTCGGCAAGTTAAACTCCCCCTTTTTTGAATCAATTCGCCAAATGCTCATTTCAACCTTCAAACAGTTTTGTGAACAATAACGGTTGGTCATACTGTAATTCTGGAGATTAATAAAAATTTCAAGAATGAGGGATAAAATGAACGAATTGCTTGAAGCCAAACTGACTATATCAAAAATAAAAACCCAACTGTTGGATCTTGCTGGTGAACTCGTTGCTGATGATTTAACGGATAAGGCGTATGCGATACAAAGGATAATGAGGGTTGTGGAGCATATCGAAGAGCATGATGTTGAGGTGAAGGAGATAATTGCAGAGTTACCGAAACCGAGGTTGAGATAATTTGTTCTTCTGTCAATACAAGGGTTAAGCAAAGTTAGCGTCTTTCATTCCGGAAAAGTTCACAACTCGCCCGTCAATATATTCCAAAATGATATATGCTTAATTTGATATGATAGCAAACGCTCTGAGGGGGCAATTTGATGGAGAATTTAATAAAAATAACGTGGGAAGACGCTGTTTATTTTATGGATATGGTGGATTCAACACAAAGTCCAAATTTTGTTCCAAAAATGTATAGATCAAAACCGTACTTGAAAATACTTTCCGAAAAAGATTCAAATGAATAGAAGCGTTTTATTGGGATAAATCAAGCTATGAGCCATGTGCTAAATGAGAGAGAGCAAATAATTCTAAA
Source organism: Neobacillus pocheonensis (assembly GCF_050477905.1). Taxonomy (NCBI): domain Bacteria; kingdom Bacillati; phylum Bacillota; class Bacilli; order Caryophanales; family Bacillaceae; genus Neobacillus; species Neobacillus pocheonensis. The sequence continues at coordinate 6,089 of NZ_JBCNAD010000076.1, forward strand.
TGAAATGTATGGTGTAAATAAAGAGAGGACCTACTTAAAAACAGTTGCAGAATTGTTGAATCTATCCCCGGAACGTGTTCGTCAATTACGTAATCGTGCTGAATACAAAATGATAAGACGTCTATTAGTTAGAATTAAAGATGAATCTAGTTTTACCGAGCGAGAAGGACAAAGTCGTTCTTGAATAATATCACTGGATAATAGGCATAAAAATTTTTGGGGGCATCAAGGCTTTAAGCCCTTATGTATCAAGGGTTTTGACCTGGTGTCACTTGGTGGCAGACTGGGGGCAAAACCAATCATACTACCACCAATTACATCTGTTTAAAACATACATAGTTAAAATAAAAGCCTATTAAATCAACAACTTCAAACTAAATCTGTTATAATCCGATTGGCTTTTCAACCTTGACAGGGTTGTGTTCAGTTGAAACCGTGGGATTCCTTTGGGCCGTTATAGGTGCCATGCTTGGTGCCCAAATTTTTAAAATTACAAATCACAAGAAAACACTAGAAGTAAAGAAACCTTGATTTATCAAGACTTGAGGGCACATCGAGAAACTAGGAAAACAGGTGCCAGCAAACTTCAAAACTGCTTGAGTCATGAATATCATAAATTGAATCCAGACATTATTAATATTATAATTTAGAGCGTTGTATTAAAGTACAATTCTCTTTTTTGTTCCCATTATATTATGAGGAAAAATTATCGTAGGACAGATAACATAAATATCAATTATTAACTTAACCATGCTACTTAGTATTTAACATATTCTGAAGGAAAGTTTCAAAATTCCCTTTGATGGATTTATGTCACCAAAATTTAAAACATAAGTTTCTATTAAACAAAGTAAAACTATCAAAAAGAACGTTAGTTCGAGTATAATGTATCTAGGAGAATTTAAAAGTCTTTAAGTTATTAGAAAAATGATAGACAAGAAATAGTTACTAATGTTTTCTTGCTTTTGTTATTGTACAATAATTAAGGAAAACGTAATGGTTTTTTTTGATGGGATATATAGTAAGGCTAAAATCGTATATGTATATAGGGAAAACGAAATAATATTTTCGCAAGGTGGAAATTGTTTTAAAACATTAATAATAAAAGTTGTATTACTTGAGGTGGGAGAACATGAAACTATTAATTATTACCTCGTGTACGAATTCTAAAATATATAGCCCTGAACAGCAATTAAATAAATCGGATTTTTCAGATTCTAATTCTCTTTTGGAAAAAGAAAATCAACTTGCACCTTTTAAGGCTATGGCAAAAGATATGTATACAGGACGACAGCATTTATGGATTATGGAGGGGATAAATAACCTAAGGGAAAAATATGGTGATAGTATAGTTGATTTGGCAATTGTCTCAGCTGGATACGGATTAGTAAGTGAGGACCAAGAAATTGTTCCTTATAATGTAACATTTGCTAATATGAAAAAGGACGAATTGACAGATTGGTCTAATAAACTAAAAATAAATGAACATACCAGTGAAAAGATTAAATCCTATGATATGGTATTTTTTTTATTAGGAGAAGAATACCTTAATAGTCTTCAATTACCTTTTGAGGAAACAAGACAGGATCAAAAGTTAGTGTTTCTTGGTAGTAAAGCTAGTGTAAAATTGATTCCAAATAATAATCCTTATCATTATGTTGAAGTGGGTAACAAAGATGCTAATGATTTTGGAAAGATGTCAATTAGTTTAAAAGGGTATTTATTCAAAATCTTGGCTAAAGAAATAGTTGAAAATGGGTTAACTGTACTGGATAAGATTTATGATGATCCTCAAAGTTTTCTACAAACACTAGAAAAGTACCGAAAAGATGATAGTCAGCAACTTTCACTCTTTCCCGATGAACGTAAGGAAAAAAGAAAAGGAAAAGTTATGAAAACAAAAATAAAACAAACAAGTAAAATTGTAATAGCAGAAAGTATGTATGCAAAAAACTATGGCATTCATAAATTAAATTATTTTATGCCAGAAAATGATGATCGAGTAGACCCTAACTTTAATTGGATTACGGAAGAGCACACAAAAGATAGAAACCCACTCGATGATTATTATTCACATGAAATTTATGATAAACCAAATTATGATGGCGTTCTTATTTCAAAAATAAATATTGATCAGAGTGAAAACCGTAAAGACTTGATATTAAATGCAGGTGGTTTGCATAAATTTTTGAGACTTCCTAATGATATTCCTTTATACGGAGATTGTGGAGCATTTAGTTATATAGAGGAAGAGATACCACCATATACAACTGATGAGATTCTTGATTATTATGATCAAATGGGCTTCAATATTGGTACTAGTATAGACCATTTGATTATTGGTAAAATTGCTGAAAACGAAGAAATGAGAAACTTCCGTTATAAATTAACATTGAAAAATGCAGCTGATTTTCTAATAAAACACTCCAAGGGTAATTATAAATTTACTCCAACTGGTGTTGCTCAAGGATGGGATGTTGAATCCTACAAAAACGCATTTGTGGAACTAATAAAAATGGGTTATAAGCATATTTCTCTGGGTGGTCTTGCACTCGCTAAGTCTGAGGAAATTTTAGAAATCTTAAAAGCAATAGCACCAATTGTTCCTGAATATCTAGAAATTCATTTATTTGGAGCGGCAAGATTGGAATATATCGACATATTCCACAAACTAGGGGTAACTTCTTTTGATTCAACAACATTCTTAAAGAAAGCTTGGGGAAGTGCTACTGGAGGAAATTATTTTACTGATATAGAAAAGTATGCGGCAATTCGTATCCCACAATCTGATATACATCCAAAAGTAAAAGAACTTGTTAATAGAGGAATTAATACCGCTGAAGCCTTTCTGGATCTAGAACAAAAATCTTTGAAAAGCGTTAGAGAATTTGATCAAGGGAACATTGATATAACTAATACAGTGGAAACGGTCCTTGAATATGATTCATATATCGAAACATTAAAGGATTATAATGATAAATATAAGAAGGAAAAGACGCTAAAAAATAAATTTATTTCAGAGAAACTTGAACTAAAAGAATCTGAAGTGTTAAAAATTGAAAAAGACATTGTAACTGTATTTAATAAACTTATAAAAAAGAAAGAACTTATGAATATGAATGAATTCCTATTAAGGGATTTAAGTTTTAACATGTTTATGAGTAATAACGAAAATATATTAAAAAATTCAGGTAGGGACCTACTACTTGCAGTAAAGGAAATTGCTGAAAGTAATCTGAAAAAGGCTTATACTGATAAAAATGTAAAAAAACAAATCTTGGATATTAAAGAAAAGATACTTCAATTAGAAGAAAAGGAAATAGAAAAAAAGGTAAAAATTAGCAAATATTTAATAGGATCCTTGAGTTTTAAATCGCTTATCATTGATTTTAATAACTTAGACGTTGATATTATTTCAAATGTGGTATTTAAACAACTACAAAAATTTCAGGTTGCGGAATCTGAAGCAATCCAGGAAAAGAAGTTAGCTTTATATGAGAGTACATTAAAAGATTACTTTGCGGCTAATTATGATCGGATATTTTCTGCTAATAAACTAAGATCCCTGTATCAGAAAGTATTAAACGACAAGCCTTGGAAACATTGTTCTTGTTCGATTTGTAAAGAAGTGGGGGTTGAAGTGATAATTTTTAGGGGAAATAATCGGAACCGTAGAAGAGGATTTCATAATACTCATGTATTCTATAATCAATTAAAAGAAATTCAATCGGAAAAAGAAAGGTCACTATCTTGACCTTTCTTTTTTTTACCCGTACTTAATAAGTATAAGTATGTTTATAAATATTGTATATTTACATTATGACTTGTTAACAAATTGACTAGACTTAATAAAAAAATTTATTTAATCATGGTGATGAAATTTGTTAAATTTAAACATTAATGATGTGCAGAAAATAATAATTAAAGAGAATAAATCAATTTATAGTTACGTTGCTACAAAAGAGGAAATTTTGAGTTGGAATGCCAATATGTCAGCAACTCCTTCGTATTTTTTAAATGATATTTTAATCGTTATTAGTAAAAGTATAAAGGAAAAAATAGGAAAAGATAATTTATCAATTGAACTATCTGATCCAATAATAATAAGCAAATTCAGTAATATTCAAAGTAATGAAAAACAACTCGTAATCTTTAAGGAAAAAAATTTACCAGAGCTTCTCCTTAATTCTATTTTAAGTAGTAGTACTTTGAATAATCTAGTCGAAATGAAAAGTACTAATCTGAGTAAAAAATCTTTAAAATTGATAACATTTTCATCACTTGAAAAATTAATAATTGAAATTTACGATACCAGTTATTTTGAAAACACCTTGGAAATTGTTGGATTATTTCAAAATTATTTAGAACAGTTAATTTGTGTAAATGATATGTATTTTCCTAATAGTTTGCGGGAAGTTCTCAATATTAAAGATGAAACAATAATACATAATATTAATTCATGGTATATATTTTTATGCTTTTTTAAAGAACAAATAGAAGATAATAAAGTTGATATTGTGATACCAAACCTATCAAAAGGAATAAAATATAAAAATTGGACTGGTTCATTTTTCAATCGAGCTAATCCAATCTGGCAGGAACTATACGGTAATACAAGACAACATTATCCTTCAAAGAAAAATAGGATCGAGATATATAAACATTGGAAAAGATTAACGGAATCGTCTTTTGAGTAAGGCGATTTTTTTATTGAAATTAATTTCTTTTTAGAAATTTTCGACCGGTTGAGAGTATATAAAAGATCGTAAAGATGGCTATATTTGTATTGATGTAAGTGCTAGACTAAATTGAACAGTTTTCGACGAATAATTTTGAACACTTATTTACTAAAACGATACTCCACCTTATGATAGATTTTTATACTTCTATGATTAGGCGGAGGATTTGAAAAGGTGGATAAGTTTGAAATGTATGTAGAAATTAGAGGAATGCTTAACCAAAAATACAGTATTTCCACAATTGCTAGGAAACTAAATATATCTAGAAATACTGTTTACAAGTATATTCGTAAATCACCAGAGGAAATGGCGGAGTGGACGGCATCAACAATGACTAGAATGTTTATGGCAGAATAAAAATGTAGGTTATGGCACCTAATTTGTGTTGGTCACAGGGGGTCTTTACAAATAAAAAAACCACTTGTCAACATTCCCAAAAACACATACACTTCCTGTTGGGTACAAAGCAGTGCAGGAGGTATTTAGGAGATGTTGGCAGTGGCCGAGATTAATTATATCAGACATGAAGTTAACAATAAAGACTGTACATATTCAGATGTAGCAAAAAGAACTGGAAGAGATCCAAGGACGATTAAGAAGTATGCAGAAAGGGAGGATTTCAACCAAAAGCCAAAGAAAAAACAAACTAGGGTTGCTCCTGTATTGGGGCCTGTAAAGGCAATCCTAGATGAATGGATTAAGGAGGATTTGAAAAAGAAAAAGAAGTTTCGTAGAACTGCCAAGAGGATGTGGGATTTGTTAAGAGATAACCATGGCTTTAAAGGCTCTGATCGTACTGTTCGAGAGTATGTTTCCATGAGAAAAACAGAGTTCCTCAATGTGGTAGATGAGGCTGCACTTCCACTAGAGTCGATACCAGGAACAGCCCAGGTGGATTTCGGGGAAGCTCCATTTATTTACGGAGGAGAAGATATCGTTTTGCCATACCTTGTGGTTTCCTACCCATTTAGTAATGCATTTTATTTTCAAGTCTTCCCTTCTCAAAACAAAGAGTGCTTTCTCGAGGGGATGAAAAGAGTCTTCCACCATATGGGAGGAGTTCCAAAAGCCATACGATTCGACAACCTATCACCTGCCGTTAAGAAAATACTGCCGAATGGCGAACGGCAATTAACAGAGGAATTCCAGAACTTCGTTCTACATTACGGTTTCCAATGTGAATTCTGCAATCCCAATAGCGGAAACGAGAAAGGTCACGTGGAGGCAATGGTCAAGTATGTCCGGAATAATTTTCTCTTACCGGGATTGCATGTTATCAATCTAGACGATTTGAATAAAGAGCTATGGGCCAAGGCAGAGAAAGACCGCGAAAGGAAGCATTACCAAAAGGAATGGACGATTTCAGAGCTATTTGAGGAAGATCGGGAAGCATTTCTCCTATTGCCGCCTAAAGAATATGAATGTGTAAGGTACGAGACCATGAAGGCCGATAAATATGGTTATATCAAGCTAGATCTTAACCTGTATTCGACTTCTCCAAGATATGCGCTAGGCAAGGTCTTAGCGAAAATCTCATATAACAAAGTAGAGATTTTGAACGATGACCATCAACTCGTTGTCAGCCATTCCCGAATGTATGGCCAATACAGAAAGTCCATGAAATGGCAGCCATATCTAAATTTAATGGCCAAACGGCCTACGGCACTTAAATATACCAGTTTCTATGATCAGCTTCCGGAAGAATGGAAAAGTTATTTTGGTGTTTGTACAGTGGCCGAAAAGCCAGAAGCACTAAATCTATTATCGATAATTTTGAAGGACCACGATTTCAGTGTAATTACGAAAGCATTGGTCATTGCCTCGGAACATGGGCATCCCTCCGTGGATGCCATTAAACAAGTATTCTACCAACTTATTAACGGACGTGGAATCCGTAGTGATATTAAGCCAAACATATCGCTACCTAAACTACCGGAAGCGACACGAGGCCTCGATCATTATGACCAGCTCCATAAAGGAGTGGACGCATAATGAATGAGCAAATTAAAACCTATGCAAAGCGATTGAAGCTGAGCTGGATCAAGGAACATTTTCATGAAGTGGAAGGCTCAAATAATAAAGAGTATTTATTTAAGCTCTTTGAAGCAGAAATCCAGCAACGTGAAGAGCGCAAGGTTAACCTCCTGTTAAACCAGGCTACGCTTCCAAAAGTGAAAGGAAAACCGTTTGATTGGAGCGAAGTTCAGATTCCGGCAGGAATGACAAAGGATTATCTGTTGAATGGAGAGTTCATAGAAAAGCAGGAGAATAACATTTTCTATGGAGGAGTAGGCGCAGGTAAGACCTACCTCGCCACGTTGATTGGTTTAAATGCCATACATAAGTTTGGCAAGTCCGTAAAGTTCTATACAGTTGCAGGATTGGTAAATAGGCTTCTTGAGGCAAACGAAAAAGGGACTTTATCGAAATTGTTTAAGCAAATTGAGAAACTGGATTTATTGATCCTCGATGAACTAGGATATATTCCTTTGCATAAACAAGGTGGAGAGCTATTATTCCAAGTCATATCAATGTGCTATGAGGCTAAGAGCATCATTATTACTACCAATCTGCAGTTCGGTCAATGGAACCACGTGTTTGGTGATCCAATTTTAACAGAGGCAGTCATTGACCGGCTGATTCACCACTCTCATCTGGTGGTATTCAACGGGGACAGTCATCGCTATAAAGAGTCATTATTACAAAACTAGAAAAAATGTTGGCAAGTGGTTACATTTTTAACTGCCGTTTCATGCATTTTTTGCTTGCCAAATACAACTAGAAGTAAGAAGTTAGACATTCATAAGGATTTGATCCTTTATTGGTTAAGAGAATATCCAGATTTAACTGCAGCTCAAGTGCAAGACTGGCTTAAAGAAAAATATCCTGAATTCGTAGTTGGGGAAAGTACAGTTAGAAGCTATGTAAGGTGTCTTCGAGAGGATTATCAAATCCAAAAAGAATCAAGCGCTAGGGATTATCAAGCAGTCCCTGACCCTCCAATGGGTGAACAAATCCAAGCAGACTTTGGATATAAAACGGTAAAGAACCAATTTGGTAAACCAGTTAAGTTAATGTTTATTGTATTTGTCTTGGCCCATTCAAGATACAAATACGTTGAATATCAGAATCGCCCTTTCACGACAAAGGATGTAATTTCGGCTCATAGGAATGCATTTAAGGAATTTGAAGGTGTTTCAAAAGAGATATTATATGACCAGGATCGGCTAATTGTTGTGTCTGAGAACGAGGGGGATATTTTACTCACTGAAGAGTTTCAACAATTTGTAAATGAAATAAAATTTGAAGTTAAACTCTGTAGAAAGGCTGATCCAGAAAGTAAAGGTAAGGTTGAAAACGCGATTAAGTTTATCAAGAATAACTTTATTAACAATAGAATTTTTCATAACATTGATTCTTGGAACGAGCAGTCTCAGAAATGGTTAAAAAGAACAGGAAATGGCAAAATTCATAACGGCACAAAAAGAAGACCCGCCGATGTGTTTCTCCTCGAAAAGCAACACATGAGACAGGTCAACTCTCTAAATCATATTCATAAAACAAGTATAGCAAGAAGTGTACGAAAGGACAATACAATCCTGTATCTCTCGAACAGATACTCTGTTCCGTTAGGAACATTTCAAAAGTATTCAGAAGTACATTATTATGTGACAGATGATAATAAAATAGTAATCTATGTCCAGGATTCAGGGGAAATACTGGCAACACATTACATTAACCCTGATAAAGGAAAACTCATTCAAAATAATTCCCATAAAAGGGATAAATCGAAGGGAATTAAAGAGCTTATTGAAGTCATTAGTGAGCATTTTTCAAATAAATCACTAGCTACCAAATACCTAAATGAGCTACGAAATAGGTATCCACGTTATATTCGAGACCAGTTAGGCCTAATAAAAAAGTGTATGGAACTTGGCTCAATAGAATTAATAGATGAGGCATTAGATCTCTGTATGGAAAGGCAACTATTTAGTGCGAATGACTTTCAAGATGTTGTATCCCTTCTTAAACGACAACGACAAGTGAACAGTGTAAACGTCAGCGATCAACAGATTGATACAGATTATAACGACATCGTTGAGTTAACGCTAACAAATACTGAGGCTAATCAGCGTCCATTAGAAGATTATTACACAATCATGGAGAGTACAAAATGAAACAAATTAAATATCTTCAAGACTCACTCATTTCGCTTCGTTTGGTGGAAACATCAAAAAGGCTCCCTTCTCTTCTAGAAGAAGCGGAAAAGGAGCAGCTTAGTTATATAGCTTTCCTGAACAATGTAGTAGAATACGAACGAAAAATGAGAGACGAGAAAAACATGGAAAAACGCTTGAAGCTCGCAGCATTTCCATGTATCACTCCGTTGGAACAATTTAATTTAGAGGAATCAGAATCCTTAAGCTTAAAACAGTTTAATCAATTAAAAGAATTAGCATGGGTTGAGCAATTATTTAATCTTATTCTATTGGGACCGCCAGGTGTGGGTAAAACTCACATGGCGGTTGGATTAGGATTGGAAGCCATTAAACGAGGTTACAGGGTCTCCTTTATAACAATGGGAGACTTGGTTCATACCTTGAAAACCATGGATATAACAAGAAAGTCCCAGACTAGGATTAAAAGAATAAAAGAATCACAATTAGTCATTATTGATGATTTGATGTACGCAGCAATGGATCCAAGGGAAGCCAATTTATTTTTCCAATTGATCAATGACTTGTACAACAACTCATCGATTATATTAACTTCCAACCGTTCTCCAAAAGAATGGACCGAGCTTTTAGGGGATGTAGGTGTTGCGACAGCTATTTTAGATCGTCTTATACATCGAGCAGAGATTGTTCACTTTAATGATTCAAGTTATAGAATGAAGCATCGCGAAACAATTTTTAAAGGAGAAAGTGTTCAAAATTAATAAGCAAAATTGTTCAAATGTACTTGACGCTTACAATTGACCATATTAAATGCTATTTTGAATTTACTTTTCTTTACTACAAGGAAATTAAAATGATATAATTTTAGTGTATTCACGTATAGTCACGTATCTGTTCAAAAAGGAGGTAAGAAATGGATTTTTATATTAGTTGGTCTCATAGTGACGCAATATTTTGTGATTATTTTGATGAATGTTGTATGTTAATCTCTGCTGTTCCAGACAACAAGCATGGGTTAAAGAAGTTCAAAAAAAAGCCCCAAAAATTAATTATAGACTCAGGAGCACTATTTTACTCAAAAAATCCAGGGAAATACAAGCTCAGGGATATATTAGAGATTCAGAAATACATCATTGACTCAGCTCCTTCTGATATTCCCATAAAGTTAGTCCACCTAGATGAACCTCTACTTAACAAAAAAACTTTATCAGATAAATACTCCTCTGTTGAAAAAACACTATTTAATGCCTATGAATATGTAAATTGTATGAGTAAAAGTAATTTACCAAATAACGTTTCACTGATGGGGGTTATTCAAGGTTTTGATATGCCAAGTACTAAATACTGTATTCATGAATTAAAGAAAATGGGATATCAAAATTTTGGGCTAGGTTCGATGTTAGCCAGGAGTCCAGTTGAACAAATAAAGTATATGAAATCAGTAATAGAAATTGTTGGCCCGGAACATTTACATATTTTCGGAGTCACTGGAATTCAGCAAATAAAAGAGATGGCCAGATTTAATATACTATCATTTGATTCGAGTAGACCCACCATGGTCGCAGCATTCCATCAAATCATTTATAGTAAACCATTCCGTACCTACGTAATATCACAATCAAATGTTAAGAGAAGAACTTTGCTAATAAGTAAACCACTCTTTTGTAAATGTCCAGTTTGTTTGAAACATCCTGAAGATATTCTAAACATATCTCATCGTGATTATATGAAACTTAGATCGATCCATAATTATTATCATTTAGCAAAAACGATAGATGAAATTAAAGTTAATGAAGGGGTGTTATAGTGTCTTTATTTCAAATATGTTATGGACCCGAAATAGGAGCGATACTACAAACGGTTCAAAAGTACCCAGGCATAGCAAGAGATGAATTAATAACAAGGTATCAATATCAAAAAAATGGTGATATATCTTCATTAATGGATGCAGCACTTATATTTTTAAGCAATCTAAAATATGTCAATCTTGATGAAAAAAAAAATATATGGCCACTCAATGAAAACGAAATTAAAGGATTTCATTACCTGCAACGGTTAAAAGAAGTAGCGGAATCTAATAATTCCGCTGATTCAAATTATATTTTTTCAACCATGTATTACCATTTGTTTGTTGTTCCTAATCAACTGTATCTAAAAGACTTATATTATGAAGCAAATTTAAAATTTGAAAAGCAAGCTATCAGCCAAGAAAAAGTCAATGCTTGGAAAAGAATCATGGAATATTTTGGTTTAGGGTATCGAGTATATGGGGGCTTTTATGCACTTCCGCACTTACACTTAATGGAGAGCATTGTTAGAGAAATTGGAGAGTGGGAAGGTCCGTTGCAGTTATTGTTTGAAAAAAAAATAAATCCAATATTTCCTTGTATCAATAACGGAAGCGTGTTTAATGGTGTCGTATATTCCATTCTTAATTTAGGTAAAGTTAATATTCTGGAATTATCAAAGAAACAGGATTTACCTCACCAATCTTTTGGTGAATCGAAGCAATGGAACTGGGTGAAAATTGGAGGTGATCAAGCATGATTCCATGTATTTCAGGAAAGAGCATAGGGTATTTATATGGTACAGCAGATGAGAGATACAACTTTTCAAGAGACTTTTACAGAAAGACTCATTTTCCTCAAATCTTGAATCGATATTATAAAAATATGCTAATTGAAAGTGTCTCTGAAAATGATTTACTTCAAGAGTTGGAGGAGGATCATCCCTTTGGAAATCGTGTGTATGTAATCTTTGGTTCCACTGGTTCTGGAAAGTCTGAACTCCTCTGTTGGATTAGAGATCAATGGGGTCTGTCAAATAATCCAAGACCAATTGTGAGGATTTCTAGAAATGAGTTAAACCCTCAAATACTTGTGAAAAAGTGTTACGAATCATTGGGATTAGAGATGGGTGATTTAGTAATTGATGAGAATAAGTGGGATTTATTACTTAGTAAGCCAATTACCATAATTAATCAAATTGTTTGGTCAACTATGTCAGAATTATTTGATCGTGATGAGGATATCGTTCCCGCAACTCTATTGCTAAGGCCAGTAATTGAAAGAAATATTTTGGAGTTTACACAGCAAATAAGTGATGGGCAAATTAATAAACCTTTAGAAATAATAAAAAAAGAAGAATATGAAGCATTGCTCGAAAGCACAACGATTAATATCGATATAAATTATAATAAATTTCGTTATTCATTGTTAAAGAAGTTGGACCAGTTTCTCTTCAAAGGAACTGATATTAAATCTATTTTTAAACAATTGTCAAATAAGTTAATAGAGAAAAAAGTTCGTCCTGTACTGCTTATAGATGATTTGGTCCAGTCTATAAATTTGTATGCAGCTGAACTTCTTGATTATTTTATTACATTAGAAGAAGGTAATTGGGATGTAGTGATTGGCCTAACTCCAGGTGTAGAACAAGGTGGAGATTATAATTTAGAATTAATGAATCGAATAAAGAATTTAGATACAATTGATGATCGAGTTAAGAAACTTTGGTTGTCAGACGAGGCAGGATCAAACTTCTTCACACTGGATAAGATTCAAGCACAAATATACCTACAAAATTATTTATTAGCATTAAAGGAAGCAAATGGATATTCTTGTTCAAACGAATGTCCGCATGCAAATTCATGTAATAAATTATTGAATGATCCAAAAAATCAATTGGAGATATTACCATTTAATTATTCTCTAATAAACAGAATATATGATGGAATCCCGGAGGGTAAGGGTGCATTACGATATTTGATTCTTCACTCAAGGGAAATTCTACAATTTTTAATAAAGGGTGAGACAAAAGCAATCAACAAAGTATTTAATTTAATAAATAGAGAAGTATTTGTTGACCATGATGATAGGATAATAAAATTTTTAGCAGAAATGTATGCTAACCCAGATAATAATCAATATACATTGTCCCATACTTTTTTAAAAAATTTTAGGTATGAATGTAGTGATAAAACTGTAAATGTTAGGAATCTTGAAAATTATAAAGAAGGTATGCTAGTAGAAAGTATTCCGCTCAAGAATAAACCAATATATTCACATATACGAGATTGGATTGAAGGGGAAAAAGTTAAAGAAGAATTATTAGAACCCGTCCGTTCTGGGATCGCAATAGTCATTCAAGAAATAGTGAAAGGGACATCTGTAGTAAGAGCAAATACTTCAAGATCTATTAAGTCGTCTGCAACCATACAAAGAAGTGAAGTGGTAAATCGCTACAAATATCCAATTGCATTTACAAGAACCGATACAACTCAAATAGTGATTACTAAGCATATAAACCTTCTCCAAATTGCAAAATTTCAACAATCAAAAATGCAAGATCGAGGAGATATTTTTTCAACCTTCTCAAATGATTGGAATATATCTGAATGGATATATCAAACAGAGATCCTGAAGAACCAATGGATAAAAGAACTTGAAGAAAACTTAGGTTATCCAGTCGCATATTTTGCCTTTTTCTTGAGAGACTATTTGTTAAAGATTAATACGATTGGAGACAGTGAATGGACGCAATCATTGAATAATCCAATCAAAAATGAATGGTTGGAAATTGCTGAGGAATTGTTTCTCGATTGGTTTGCTTTACGTGACAATATCATAGATGTAAATTCGATTGAAGAACTATCCAATATAAAAGATTTTGAACAAAAGTTTCTACAACTTAAACCATCAAAGTCGTTAAATAAGTTTCAAATCAGGAATTACCCTTTTATGAATTTTATCGTAGAGCTGCAAAAAGTAATAAAATCATATTTGGACTCTTTAGAACCATTAATAATGGAAAAGGGAGATGAAATACAAACACTTATTAGGTTTTCGCGTTATTTTACCCCTGAAGTGGTCGATAAAATAAATCAACTAAACACTATTATTCAAAAAGAGAATCGAACGTTAGATGATATTACACAAATGAATCAAATTATTAATTGGCTTTCCAGTGATGAAAACAAAGAAGTCATCAACAAAATCCAAAACGAGCAGTCGTACTTAAACAATATTCATAAGTTTCTTCAGTTTGTGGACGTAAAAATAAAGGAAGACACCTACGATCTAGACCAATACTTAACTAGCAAATTACATCTACGTAGTCAGGTAAGAAAGCACCTGATAAAATTAATGGAAAAAGGAGAGACAAAACTTCCAAAAAAACAATGGAAAGGCATACTAAGGGACATAGAAGAAGTGAACCCAGACTTCTTCGATTATCTTCAAATTAGGATCAACTTAATTAAATAGTATTTCTCATTAGGTTGTCGAACATCGACAGCCTTTTTTATATAACTGGGTAATTCCTACCTTATTTGTTAGTATGTTTACAAATTTCGGTAATCTCCTTCAAAAAATTGATTTTGATAGTATAATAGAACTACCGAAAAGTTATATACACACATATGGGTGGTCGATAGAATGAGTCTTAGAATTGGAAGTTTTGTTGTATACAAAGGGAATAAATACGGTACAGGAAAAGTAAAAGAAATTTCTAATACATATGTTACGATAGAATATTTTAAATCGGTAGCAGATAGAGAAATGGTTCAAGTTCCAGCGAAAAAGGTTACTCCAGTTGTTCTTCAAAAACAAACTCGATGTTATGTTTATCATGAAGCACAGGAACGCTGGGTAATGGGACGAATTATAAGAAAAGAAGGTCATACATATGAAGTACATTTTCCAGATTCATATGCTGCCTATATAGATGAATCCGACATATTTGTTCGTTGTAATGTAGCCATTGACGACCCGAGTGAAGTTCTTCGACATAAAGGGCATGATACTACTTTTTATCATGAACATCGATCTAAATTTGTAAAAACGTTACTAGAGCAGCGTGCGGTAACGCGAGGCATGACTGGATTAGTTTCATCTAATATCCAACTTTATCAGCATCAAGTAGAGGTTGTTCGTAGGGTTTTGGAGGATCCTATTCCTCGTTATTTGTTAGCCGACGAAGTGGGATTAGGCAAAACGGTTGAAGCTGGTGTCATCATCCGGCAGTACCTCCTTGACCATAAGGATAAGCAAATACTTATGATGATTCCGCCTTATTTGTTAGACCAATGGAAAAAGGAAATGGATGAAAAATTTAAATTCGACTATTTTGACGATCGAATTACCTGGTTATCAACAGAACAAATGGACCAACTCCACGAATTGTCAGAGTCTTATGGGATGGTGGTCATTGATGAAGCACATGAAATTGCGACAAAAGCTTTTCATTTTGATGAGAACAAACGTAGCGAGTTTGAAAGATTAGCCTCTCTAGTGCACCACTCAGAAGGGTTATTACTGTTATCTGCTACACCAGTACTAAATAATGAACAAGAATTTCTAGCCATGCTCTATTTATTAGACCCAAATTATTATCAATTATCTGATATTGATAGTTTCAAAGAACGTATTGCGAAAAGACAAGATGTAGGACGCTTTTTACTCTCATTTCGTGAAGATACGAGTGTATTTTTATTAAAGAGAAATGTCGCCAAACTATTTGACTTCTTTCCAAATGATTTTATTATTCAACAATTGGCAGAGAAACTTCAAAATGTATTAGCTGAAAATCGAGACAATGATGAAAAAAGACGTGACCTGATTAGACGCATTCGGGTTCATATGTCTGACACTTATCGCTTACATCGTCGGTTATTACGAAATAGAAGGGAATCCGTCACTGATATCCTGAAATATAGTCGAGATCTACAAGATTTTCATCCTGTTATTCATAGTGAATATGATTTGGATGAACGAACACCAACTCTTGAAATGTTACTAGATGAGTGGAGAAATGAAGCATGGGCTAGCGAACGTTCAGTTTGGGAAAATCAACGAGTGGAATCAACGGATCTATTAAAGATTTTTTATCTGCTCTTTGAAGCCCTTGGAACAAGCCCAACCTTTTTTCATAAAGTGATTCAATCAAGGTTGACAAAAGTAATAAATCCAAACTTATTGAACGAGAAGAAATGGCTGAATTTGGAATTGCTCACCCAAACACCTTTATTTCCAGGAGAAGAGCACCTTTTAGAGCAAATGCTTAAAGAAGTAAAATCATTGCCTGAAGATGGTGATCGCTTAGAATTGCTTTCACAAATCATCACTCATACCAAGCGAAAAGCGGGTAATTCAACAAAAAAAATCGTTGTGTTTACTGGTTTTATGTCAGTATGTAAAGAAATAATCACCCAATTGAAGGAAAAGTTTGGTGAAGAAACTGTTTGTGGGTACCATCATGAATTATATGACCAACAAATGGAGGATACCATAGAACAATTTAAGGAAAATGACAATTGTACGATTTTAGTTTGTGATCATACAGGAGAGATAGGAAGAAATCTTCAATTCGCAGATGTATTAATTCATTTTGATTTACCCTTGTCCCCTAATCGATTAGAACAAAGGATTGGTCGATTTGATCGAATTGGACGAAATAAACCATTTGAATCATTTGTATTAGTAGGTCCGGATGTTGAAAACTCACTGCATGAGGCATGGTATCAATACTTAAGTGGAGGTCTAAGAATATTTAACTCTTCGATTGCATCGCTACAATTCTTTATTGACCGAAAAATGGTTCAAGTACTTAAGCAATTTTATATCGAAGGAATTCAGGCCATTCAAGAAACATTAGGCAGGATTAGTCATGAAATTGAGAATGAAAAAGTCCAAATAGGGGAACAAAACGCATTAGATGAAATGGAAGCGAATAATCCTGAAGGGGCACAATTCTATGAATCTTTAATGAAGTATGAGCAAGAGTTTGGTGAAAACGAAAATGGATTTGATCCTTGGATCACGAAAGCGCTTCAATTTGATAAGCAGTATACAGGGATGCCAGGGTTTACCTTTAAATATAGTCCAAACCCAGAGCGCACGTTAGTGCCCGCCAAGTACTTAAGGAAACTGGTCAGCTATATGAATCAACCAGGATCGTATGATCGGGATGAAGTTCTCTATCATTCAGGGAGTTCCTTGTTCCGCATTGGGGATCCATTGATTGACTTCTTAGAGAAATATATTCATTGGGACGATCGAGGTCAAACGTTTGCCTTCTGGCGCTACGTTCCTGGGATGGATTCAAGAGAAGGAACGGAATGGGCGGGATTTGCCTTACAGTATGTCATTGAAGGTGACACAAGATTTGCTAAAAAGGTGCTAAAAAAATACCAGAATACACAAATGAATCCCAAAGCATTGCAGCGAATCATGGATCACTATTTTCCTCCCATCTATCAGCAAATGTTTATCGACATCAATGGGAAGGTAGTAGATGACCCAACTTTAGTGATTCATCTATCAAAAGAGTTTGTCAAAGTCCAGAATCGTGGAACAGATTTAAATCTGACGAAAAATCGGATCGGAATCATTGATCGCGTCATACCTAGTGCTTATTGGAAAGAAACGGTTACTACTGTTAAAGAGAAATCGATGATAGCATTAAAAACGAGTAAGAAATTAGAAGTATTATGTAAGGACAAAGCTAATTTCGCTCATGCCCAAATGGAATTGAAACTTACTCAACTTAAATTACGTATAAATAAAGAGCAACAATTACAAAACAAATACCAATTGAACTTTAATAAGGACCTAGAATTTGAATGCGAACTGACAGATGCTATTCTGAAGGGCATTCTTACGCCAAAAATAAAACTAGATTCAATTGGGTTAATCATATTATCAGGACAGGAATTAAGGGTGAGGTAAAAAATGGAAGAGTTTCAAAGATTTAGAGAGTTACTACATGATACGGAAAACATAGCCGAAATTGATGAAACTAATTTTACATCCTCCTATTATAAAAGATGGCTAAGGGCCATGAAAAATCCAAATGCCCTTGGCAGAATGGACTTAGCTTCGCTCATTCGAAATATCTTACGTTTTGAATCGGAAAAGCAAAATGGTGAGAGTATGCTGCTTAAGGTGCCGGGTAATGGTATCTGGCCAGACGAGATAGAATGGCGTCAATTTGGTGTAGAGGTAGTGGATAAACATGAGGATGGATACCTGATGCAAGCTAAACGCTGGATGCCAAATTGGCTGCCTGATGCAAATGTTAATCCTCCTGACAAAGATCTTTTTGCCCTAACAAAACGGAACAATTATGCTCCCGTTTCAGGTGATCCGTTTTTAGCAGAAGTAGGTCGGGAAACTTATCGAAGTGCAAGTCAAAAAGATGCGATCCGGTCTATTTTATCTGCACCACCGGGATCAACTTTAGTAATAAATTTACCTACTGGAACCGGCAAAAGTTTGTGTGCTCAATTACCAGGTGTTCTTCATGGGAAAAATTTTGGCTTAACAATTGTGGTGGTTCCGACGGTCGCTCTTTGCATTGATCAGGAAAGAGCGATGTCAGCCTTTGTCTCTCATCCTACTGCCTATTATGGTGGGAGCGAGCAAAGCGATGTAAATAAGGGAATTCGTGATCGGATCATGGATGGAACCCAACAAATTGTCTTTACTTCACCTGAAAGTTTGATAGGGTCGCTGCATGTACCCTTGCAAGTAGCGGCAGACCGTGGTTTCTTAAAAATGTTTGTAATTGATGAAGCCCATATTGTCGGTTTGTGGGGAGATGAATTTCGACCAGCATTTCAACAATTGGCTGGTTTTCGTAATTACTTGTTATCCATTTGTGAGGAGCCGTTCATGACGCTACTACTATCGGCAACGATTAGTGACGTGTGTCTTGATACCATTGAAACGTTGTTTTCAAAACCAGGACCTTTTCAAACGTTTTCATCCGTTCAACTAAGACCTGAGCCTTCCTATTGGATAAAAAAATGTGAGAATGATGAAAGTAAGCGAGATTATTTACTAGAGTCCCTTGCACATTTACCAAGACCATTAATTATTTATACAAGTAAAGTAAAGGATGCAAATGAGATTGCATTTCATCTCGCTGAACATGGCTATTCCCGTTGTGCTGTCTTTACCGGTGATACAACTTCACAAAATCGGAATAGAATTATTAAGCAATGGCAAAATCGGGATATTGATATTATCGTAGCTACGTCTGCTTTTGGCCTGGGCGTGGACCAAGCTGAAGTGCGAGCTGTTATTCATGCCTGTATCCCTGAAAATATCGATAGATTTTATCAGGAAATCGGCAGAGGCGGACGTGATGGCTGCGCGTCCCTTTCATTACTACTATATACCGACAATGATTTACGAACTGCAGAAAGGATGAATCGAACCATTCTCATTGGCGTGGATAGAGGGATGCAGAGATGGCAGCAAATGTTTTCTCATAAGCTCCTGGTTAATGGAAAGTCCGATGAGTTTTTTGTTCCCATCACCATCTCTCCTGGTTACACTGAAAAGGATATCGATATGAGTTCTCGGGAAAATCAAGTATGGAATGTTCGGACTCTTAATTTAATGTCACGTGCAGGATTAATTGAATTAATGTGGGAAGAAAGAAATAAGGACGAGGAAGCAGTAGGGAGCGATTATCGTCTTGTGAAAATTATCGATGAAAAGCACTTAGATGAATCACGGTGGGGACAAGGATTTGAACCGATTCGTCAAAAAAGCAGAGAATCAGAGGTTAAGAGTCTTAACCTAATGAAACAATTTTTAAAAGGGGAGTCTTGCGTTTCTGAAATTCTGCCGAGCATTTATCGGATTCCCAAACGGGAATTTCCTTACCGAAAAGAAATCAATGTAGCCATTGCTTGTGGGGGATGTCCATCCTGCCGAAGGTCAAACCTTAAACCTTTTGCAAGTCCTGCTTCTTCGACCGTCATACAATGGCCTTCTGCTGAACCAATTCAAACAGACTTTTTACAAACGTTTTTAGGGGATGTAGACCAGCGGATGGTTATGTTTTATCCATCTACAGTTGGAAGATTTATGTTACTTCCGAAAAGAGAACAGCATCAATGGCGAATGTTATTTCGCTGGTTTATAGAACAAGACGTGCAACATATTATTGGAAATAATGACTTTCTAGAAATGTTGAAGCAAGATGCTAAGTTGTTGAAGGACAAGATTGTGTTTTTAACAAATATTGACAGTATTTCTGGTTGGTTTGTTTGGCCGAATGTTCGAACTTTCGTTTTTCATCCGATCAATTCACAACTTATGAGGCCAATTCAAAGGCGTTTAAATGTAAACCACAACCCTTCAATGGTGGAAATCTATTTCTTACCAGACATGATAAAAGATCCATCAAATCCAAACAGACGTTTTAAAGATGTACTATCATTACGACATTATACAATGGATGAATTTAAGCTAGAGGTGGGATTGATTTGAGCGTATTAAACCAAATATATGCAACACCAAGCAGAGTAAGAGGCGCATACCGACTGGTATTAAACAGTGATCAACATAAACTTAATCGAAAAACAGCAGAAGAGATTCTTTCACCTCAATCACTTCAACCCGATGTGAATCACGATAAATTTGAGCATCTAAAGATGATTCGTGGCGTAATCAATGAAACGATAAAAATGGGGTTATTTGAAGCCAATGGCGAAGAAATATCTTTAACCAAGCAACTAGAGGGTATGACAGACGAAAACTTGGCATTAAACATTATTAGATTATTCACATCTGAAGAGAATAATGAAAATGATGATTTTTTACGATTGATGTCTTGGTTTTTAATGCAGGATCCCTACTGCGCACCCGGAACATGGGATGAAGCAAATATTGCTTTAGAAAAACAAATTGGTGGAAGTATGTTGGGATGTAATGATAATCGTTTTGGCCAATTTACTCATTGGCTTGTTTTTCTCGGATTTGGATGGCGATATTCCTTTAAGGGAGAGCGGGACAAGATAACACCAGATCCTAGTAAACTTATCTCAATGTTTTTACCACTTATTTTTGAAGATAATGAGATATTAAGTATACAAGAATTTATTCAAAAATTGGCAACATTATGTCCTGTCTTTGAAGAGGGGAAAATTCGTACGGAGATAAATCAGGAGTATCAAATTGAATCATTACCTCCTAAACATTTATCAAAGGTAACTTCTTTTGCATTATTCCATTTAGGTGAACAAGAATCTATCGAATTAGCTAGTAAATCGGATGCGGATCTCTATGTTCTTTCAGATGGGGATAAAGAGCAACGTGTTTCGGAAATAAAATGGAACGGGAGAGGAGTGCCACAAGGATGAATCAAACGATGAAAGCATATATGTGTTGGAACGAAGATATGATTGACCGAGTAATGGACCCCGATGCACTGGAAATCGCCGAACATATATTTCTTGCGACACACCACCCGATAAAAATGTATAGGGAAACGGCAACTGATACCACTGTATCATCCAAAATAGAATTCGATGAAGAGGGCTTTTTAAAGGGATTTTTGAAGGCGCCGCACTATATCTTTTCAACCATTCTTGGTGAAGCAGGTACAGGTAAAACTCATTTAATTCGCTGGATTCATTCAAATCTTCCGAGTACGGAAAAACGCCGCGTCATTCTTATTCCACGCTCGGGGATAAATTTAAAGAGAATCCTAGAAATGATTCTTGAGGGGGTAGAGGGACCGCAATTTGATCAATACCGCCAAAAAATAAGTAGTGCCTCAGAAAATTTAACCCAAGAAAGAGCAAGAGAAACACTATTAAATTACATTGCTCTAGCTATTGGACCAAATGGTGCCCATGGAAAACAAAATCTATCTGAGATGGAAGAATATTTTGTTGAATCTCTTCCAGACTTATTTCATGATGTGTTTTTTAGGAAAATATTGCTGCGGGAAGGGCAAATCATCGACCAATTAGTCGAGCATATCTTAGGGAAAAACGAAAAGACATTACGACTAGAAACAAGGCGGGAATTCACGGATGTCGACCTTCCTTTACAAGTAAGAGATATTGCAAAGGCAAGTCATGCTGCACAAGAAATATATGCAGCTTTAAATGATTCAGAGTTAAAGGAAGCAGCGATTAAGTGGATAAATAAAAACTTGAACGAAGCTATTACGCAAATGTTAAGTTTAAGAGGTGCTGACTTAGTTAATTTGATGACAGATATTCGCGAGGAACTAGGGAAAAAAGGAATTGAACTCGTCATCTTAATTGAGGATTTTGCAATGTTACAAGGAATTGATTTTCAATTACTCGATGCCCTGCTGGTAAGGCCAAATCAACATAGCCGGAAACTATGTAATTTGCGGGTGGCAATGGCCTGTACGAGTGGTTACTTCCAAACGCTTCCGGATACCGTACAACATCGGGTTGAATTAAGGGTTAGTCTTGATGTTCAGGCTGATGAAAGTTTATTCACAAAAGCAGATATTGATATGTTTGTGGGCCGTTATATGAATGCACTTCGTTATCATAATACCGAATTAATCAGATGGTATGAGCAAAATTTGGAGTTAGATTCTCCTGACTTGCTTCCATCCAAGTGTGTGGACTGTCCATTGATTGATAAATGTCATAGCTCATTTGGAAGTTCAGGCGGATTTGGTTTATACCCATTTAATTCCGATGCCCTTCATGTGATGTATAAACGCTTGAATTCTACTGAAACACCAAGTTTTAATCCACGAATACTTATTAAAGATATCTTGAAACAAACATTAGCAAACTATGGCTATCATATAAAAGACGGAACATTCCCGCCAAAAGCATTAATTCAGCTCTTTGGGGGTAAAACAAAAAATCGATTAAATGCACTTAAGAATAATGAATTACAAAAATTAGACCCAACTCATTCAGAACGACGTGAGGTTTTACTAGAGTTGTGGAGCACGACGAAAGATATCATCGATCTTCACCCTGGTATCCATGAAGCATTTTCTATTCCAGAATTACAAATTGGTGGTGGAACTGTACCAGACGAGCCTGTTATTGTTTTCACTCCAGAACCTGAAAAAACTAAAAAGGTTCCTAAAGTTCAAGTTAATCCTGAACCGGAAAATGCACTTCCACAAAAGGTCCAGGACCAAGTGAATTTGATAGAGAACTGGAAAAATGGTGGTAAACTACCACAAACACTCGCACAAGATTTGCGTGAGCATCTCTACGAGGCTATTAATTCATATATTGATTGGAATACCGAATTTCTGTCAGAACCCTGGTTTAAAAAGGACCTTTGGAAAGTAAAAGGAATCAACTTTCATGAACAGGCAACCGTCATTCAAAAGTCTCTCATACAAATTGTTCTTCCATTAGAAAAAGACGGGCTGGTCGATACTTCCATCGTGTTAACCGGGATCCTATTATATAAGCATAACAAACATTGGAATTTTAAAGAAGGTAAAACCTATTTCCGTTATTTTGCTATATACATTGAAAAGTGGAGCAAGAATATTCTCCAACAGATAAAGGAACTAAAAGCCAATGAAAAAGATGTCTTTAATCCTGTCCCATTTGCGGTAGAAGTTCTAGCAATCGGGGCAGCGTTGAACGGGAAACTAGACAAGGAATCATTGCAAAAGCAAACAAATGAACTACTTTCGAAGTCTTTAGCATCAGGTCCTTCTTACTCAGATGACTGGAATAAAGTGCAGGGAGAATTAATAAAAACACAAAAGGATATTCACGATATCTTATTAGCGAGAATTGCGTGTACCAAGGGGGACTCCCAAGACTATAAAATCATTGATGCTTCCCAGTTTATCGAGCCGTTGCAGACTCTTCTAACACAAGGAAAGTTAACCCTTGATTTAAACATGGAACATAGTGAATTTAAACACTTGAAGAAAACGTATCAATACCTGCAAAAGACAATTCCAGTATTTATAGAAAAGGAAAGAAATGTGAAAGAACAGCAGTTAGCGATGCTAAAATCGGCATTTGGTGAGGAGTCGTCCTTGACTGAAATCAAAGCGGAATTGAAAAGAGCAATTGACTTTTCAGTACAAGAAGGTTGTTATGTGGGACCTGATCGGATGAGCCTGGTTCAGAGTATCACACAATTGGAAGAAGATAAATTGAAAGAGTGTATGAATAATTTAACCACTCTGAGTCAGGATGGAAAATTAATAGACTTGCTCAATCAATTAGGGAAACTTGATCACGTATTCCTTTCTAATTCTATTTCCATTCTTCAGCAAGTAAGCGAATTTTTACAAAAAACAAGCACAGTACTGGAGAGAGATATTTCAGATTTATCAACCCAACAGGGTACTCAACAACTTGACCGCGTGAAGAAGGAAATTGAGGCTAATTTTGAAGAGTTAAATAAAATGTTAGATGTGATGCAAGGAAGTGAAGTCCATGTTAAGTAATAGTGCTGTAGAATTAGTAAGTAGTATAGAACAAAAGAAAACTATGCTCTTACAACGAAAAAACATCCAATCCTTTAACTCTCGGAAAAACCAGTTAGCGGGGTTATCAACGAAATTAGCTAAGGTTTTTCAGACGTATAATGTATTAAAAGAAAAAGGAATTCAAACTGGAGATTTCAACGGTCAACTTGCGGATGCTGCGCGAAAATTGAAAGAAGTGAATCAAAAGTATCTAGACGACCCGAGCTGGATAAAAGATCAAAACGCACTTGATCAACTTTCAAGAAAGATTGATAAATTAACAAATGACATGTCCGGAAATTTCCTTGAAGTTTGGAAAGGGTATATAAATAAGCAAGTTCCGGCATTAAATACAGAGATCCTATCGATTTTAGGAAAGATATCTTCCTTTAGAGTAACAACCAGTGAAATCAATAGAATTTTTAAATCTATTCAACAAGAGATTGGGGTATTACCTACATCAGCACAAGATATTTTGAAAATGGAAACTAAATGTAAATTACTGATAGACAAGTGGAATCATCTTGGAGCAGATGATGTTCCACATGAAGTACTAACTTTTTTAAGAGGTACTGGTACTCCAAGTGGAGCATCCTTATCGATGCTGACGGAGGAAGTTGTAAAATGGTTAGAACAACATCGTCTTGATTCATTTATTTCAATTAGAATGAATCAATAATGGGAAAGAAGAGGGATTCAATGAATTTTCATGAAGCCATACGAGAATTTCTTAGTTTCATAGAAGACCGAGAAGCTAAACTCTTATCTTGGGGCTATGTAGATGGTGGGTTTTCAGAAGAAGAGATTGTTGAAATGGCCGAGGATTGGATAGATAAACATGAACAAGACTTTTCTTCCAATGACTTAGTAGATGAATTATGGGAGAAAAGGATGCTGCTGGAGATCCAGGCAAATAATCAGGTTTTGTTTCGAACAAGAATGGCAGAGACCGTTCGGTTATTAGCAAGGTTAAAACAAATATTTTCTCCTGAGAAATGGAAAGAGTCACTGAATCTAGTATCAGATTATCGATTCCAGACGAGGCCAAGAAAGTATCCGAAGAGAGACATTTCGGTTGATACTGCAATAGATGAATTATCTCCACTTTTGAATGAGTATGGGATTGATGCCGTTATTCATTTATTGAATCGTGAGGGTTTTCTCCTTTCAGAATTTCAAATACGGGCAGCGAAGACGATGTTAAAGGACTTGGCAAGTATCAGCAATCGAGGAATGATTGTTTGCTCAGGTACAGGTACGGGTAAGACACTGTCCTTTTATTTGCCGGCATTAACCCATATTGCCGGCCAAATTGAAAAAAATGATTACTGGACTAAGGCATTAGCACTCTATCCAAGAAATGAATTGTTAAAAGACCAATTCATGGAAACGTATAAAGAAGCAAGGCGATTAGACCATTATTTACTACATCGCGGTGCTCGAAAATTACAAATAGGTGCTTTTTTTGGACCAACACCGAAATCAATAAATATAAAAGATATTGAGAATAAGTGGAGTGTTTCAAGTGATAAACAAGGGTATGTCTGTCCCTACATCACTTGTCCGAATTGTGAGAGACCAATGGTTTGGAAGAAAGAAGACATCATAAAGAAAATAGAACGTTTGACTTGCTCACTGCCTTTATGTCACACGGTAATTGGAGATGATGAGGTACTCTTAACAAGGGAAAGCATGCGTAAAGAATTACCGGATTTGGTCTTTACAACGACAGAGATGTTAAATCGAACCATGAGTGATAGTTGGTATGGGAAATTAATCGGTTTATTTACCAATCGACCACCATTGATGATGCTCCTTGATGAAGTTCATACCTATGAAGGATCCCATGGTGCTCAAGTAGCCTTATTAATTCGAAGATGGAGACGTGTTGTTAACAGCCCGGTTCATTTTACCGGATTATCGGCTACCTTAGAGGAGGCGGCTAATTTCTTTAGTCAATTAACGGGACTTGAAGTGCCACAGATTGAAGAGATTACACCATTTGAAGAGGACATGATTCCAGAGGGGAAAGAATATCAACTTATTCTTCGTGGGGATCCAGTATCTGGAACATCCCTACTCTCAACTACCATTCAAACATCGATGCTGTTAAGAAGAATGCTAGACAGAAACGGTGAACCTTCAAATGGAATGGCTGGACAGAAACTTTTTGTGTTTACAGATGATCTCGATGTAACAAACAGACTTTACCACAATATTCTAGACGCAGAAGGTCTAAATAGCTGGGGTAGACCGTTACGAAACAAAAAACCGTTAGCCATTCATCGAAAACATCATGCACCAGATGCAAAAGAACGGTTGAGATTAGGACAATCTTGGTACTTTGCAGAGCAGATTGGCCATGATTTAAGTCAAAGCATTACAATTGGACGAACAAGTTCTCAAGATGCTGGTGTAGCGGCGAATGCGGAAATTGTCGTGTCCACAGCCTCACTTGAAGTGGGTTATAATGATCCAGATGTTGGAGCGGTTGTTCAGCACAAAGCGCCAATGGATTTAGCATCTTTCTTACAACGAAAAGGACGTGCAGGACGAAATCGTGTGATGCGGCCATGGATGGTAACGGTTTTGTCTGATTATGGGCGCGATCGTCTTGTATATCAAAGTTATGAAACATTATTTGACCCTGTACTTGAAAAGCGCAATCTGCCGATTAACAATCGTTATGTCTTAAGAATGCAGGCTGTTTATTGTCTAATGGAATGGATTTCGGAAGAAATCCGCGGTCCATTAAACTCTGTAAATGTTTGGAATGATTTCAGCAGTCCTCATGGGGAAAGAACGTTAAAGAAGAAGCAAAGACAAGAAAAGGAAAGTGAACTTCTATTACGCTTAATGAATGATGAAAGATATCGGAATAAGTTTGCGGCATATTTAGAAGATGCCTTAAAAATTACCCGCGAAGATGTCAATTCTATTCTTTGGGAACCACCTAGAGCGATTATGTATTCCGTCATTCCAACCATCTTACGCCGCTTAAAAATGAATTGGAGCGTTTTTAATAAGCCAGGAATACAAGAAAGTTTTAAGCCAACATCACCGCTGCCTGAGTTTATTCCTTCCAACTTGTTTAGCGACTTAAATTTACCGGAAGTAATGATTGATTTACCTGAAACCAAATATAAGCAGGATGATAATGAAGAAATGATGCCAATCCTTCAGGCTTTAAATACATTTTCACCAGGTAAAGTAACAAGGAGATTTGGTGTCCATGTCAGTAACGAAAGTCACTGGATTGCACCATTGGTATTAGAAGCAGGTAAACAGGAATTACAAATACCATCCTTCTGTCCTGAACTTGAACCATTGGGTGAATTTGAATTAGTTGAAGATAATCAAGTGTTGGGAATCCCAGCGTTTCGACCATGGGTGATTCGACCTGTTCGCGTCGATGACAACATTACTCAAACATCCAATAGCCAATTGATTTGGAAAAGCCAATTGTTCCCGACATTTGAATTTTCAGGGGATCCCGATCAAAAGAATGGTTTGTCTTTATCCATTCCACGTGTTGCAACATGGAACAAAACGTTAAAGGAGATCATCGTACATAGCCATAATCTACGGTCGACAGTTACCGTTCGCCGCTTTGCCATTGGCACCTCAGCGAATATAAGAGTGAATGAAAATGGTAGTACGAATGAGTTGGAAACGGAAATTATCTTTACAGATGATACAAAAAATCCAGCAGCTTTAGGGTATACACTCCAAGTGGATGGGATTGTTTTTCGTTATGGGATCCCCGAAGGGGATATCATCTCACAATCGTTTACCGATCCTGTAACTTTACGTTCATTCCGTACTGCATATTTCCGCCATCTGATGATGATTGATAAACGATTAGATGGGATAGCGAATATTTTTCAGCGCGAGCGTTTAGGTGAAGTTTATTTGTCGTTTATTTCATCAAAAGCAATGAGAAATAACATTTCCCTTGAACAAGTCCATCGTGAATGGAAGAACGCGAATTTCATGGAAGGCATTAATGAAGTATTAGATGTTATCTTTCAAGGGTTATCAGAAAATGATCCAGCACCAGATGAAAACGGTGAAAAAAATCGCCAGAAAGTCCATCAAACCCTACTTGCATTGTGTGAAGAGGATATCATAGTAACGACCATGCATGATTTGGCCAAAGTACTTTGGGGGGAAATTGATGATAGCTGGCAAAAGTGGGCATTGGAACGATGGAAAACAACCCTCGGGGGAGCGCTTCTGCTAGCTTGTAAACAAATGATCGGTCAATTTAATAGCGGCGACTTAATCGTTGATATTGATGGTGGCCCTCGTCCACCAGAAATGGATCCGATTCCAGAAGGCATCGGGGAAATTTGGATTACGGAAACAACTTCCGGAGGCAGCGGGATTATTGAAGAGATTGTTAAAAAGTATCATGATGATCCGAAACGATTTTTCCGGTTAGTGGAAAGTGCATTAGATCCTTCAGACGCCGAATTAATTGATTCTGAATTAACCCGTTGTTTAAAGATAATGGATTCACAGCCTAATATTCATTTGCTGTTTCAGAATGTCAGAACTGCTGATAATTACAAAGAAACCCATCAACTTCTTGAAGAATTAAACCAGAATCTTTGTGAAGCAGGCATCTTGTTAACTCACTCGGTTAGAAATGCGATTTATAATCGTATTTTAAAACCAGGAAGTACAAAAGAAACGGATGATTTACTACGGAGTATCATGGACATCTGGAGACAAGAAGAAGAAAGGTTAGGTATAGAAACGGACGGGCGTGTCTTTGCGTATATGTTTAGTTCAAATCCGAAGATTATTAGTCAATTTAAGCAGGCGCTGCAACATATCGATCCACAAGCAGTGCAAGATGAAACCTGGCGCTACCAAGTCATATATGGTTTATTATGGCCAAAGGGTAATCAAATTCGCTCAAAAGCTATGGACTACTATAATCCATTTTCAAAAAATGTACCAATGGAAAGGGAACTCTTACGTCAGAGTATTAACCAGGAGCTAAAAGTTTGGATTACCGATGATAACTGGTATGAAAAAACGGTTGAGATTCTAAAAGGATCTTCTCATGTCCAACTATACGGATCAGTTGAAAATAAAGATGGGTTACGATATGCCTTGCTGCGTTTGGCATCACAGCCGATTGATGTCGGATATTTACACGTATATCCTCGTGTAGAAGGTATGAAAAGGGATTCCGAACATTATATTGTCACGGTTGATATCAGGGAGGAAATATGAATACAAACTATCCATCAAGATTTATTCATACAACGAATTATTCACAAGAGATTGCCGATGTCCTGCAATCGTTGTTTGTAATGGAAATCATACAACCAAGCCGTTGTCTCTGGATTGTTTCTCCTTGGATATCAGATATTCCTATAATCAACAATGAAGCAAATCAATTTTTAACAATTGAACCTCATTGGGCAAGGAAGAAGGTTACTTTTTCTGAGGTATTGGCGAAATTAGTTGAAAATGGAACTGTCATTCGTCTCGCCACACGGCCTGACCCACATAATAATCGATTTCTGGAAAAACTCAAAGCAGCAACTAAAGAATGCGAGGATCGTGTGCACATCTATTCCAGGTCTTTGCTTCATTCCAAGGGGCTGCTTGGAGATCACTTTTATTTAAGCGGTTCGATGAATTTTACCTTTAATGGTATCTCGGTCAATGAAGAATCTGTCCAATTGATAACGGACCCACAAGATATTTCGCAAAATCGAATTGAATTTGCCAATCGCTGGGGGGACGAGCACCTTGTTTAAGCCATTTTTAGATGTGTTTTTTGGACCAGATAACAAATGTTCACTTGAAAAAATTCATACAGAGGGTAACGGCCAGCACAAAATTTTGCCCTGGGTGGAAAGAATCCGTAGAGATGAACCAAAAGAAACGCTTTTACCCGTCATTCATCCAACAACGAAAGAAGTCATTTGGTATGGTATCGCTTTTTCCGATATCCAGTTCCGCCGCTTGGGGGAACATCTACTAAATTTTCTAGGGACAACATATTCTAACTTCAGTGGAATACGTGCAGTACCCATCAATAATAATGCGATAGACCAAGAAGTTAGTAGATTTACCAAAGGGCGTTATTACCGTTTTCAAGCTGATAATAAATACGTTTGGGATACCTTAGAAACGATGAGGACGCTATGGGCTGAAAAGCCAGAAGCTGAAGTCCAAACCATAAGAAGTTTGGGTAAAATGCTAAGGGATTTTCATCTCGCCCTGCAAACGGGCAATCGTAATATTGCTGAAAAAGAACTTGAACAATTAAAGCAAGGTCATTATTTAGATTCGAAAAACATCTTATTTTTAGAAGTTGAAATGCTTGTAGCTTTTAGAAGATGGCAGGATATATTAAACCTGAAACGCTTTCCAGACTTAATGAATATGCGCAGACCACCTGCGGTAACAGAGGCGATGATTAAAGCGGTATATCATGTCCAAGTGGCCCCAAATCTTGAAAACATTGATCGACTACTAAACAGCTTTAAAGAGGAAATTTATCCTCTATATCAAAGTCTTTTTTCGAATATGAGAAACTTTTCAAGCCGAGAAGCCATCACTTGTTTCTTAATACGCGCTGTTGTAATAGAACCACAGAAAAAGGATTGGATTGAATCCCTCTTACAACAGGTTGATCCTAAGGACGAACTTAGCAGTTTATTATCAAAAATTGCCGGGAAAGTCCATGTTGTTCATCATAAAATGAAATCAATAAACCTTGGATTAGTTGAAAAGAGTGTGTTAGAAGGAAATTTTGATGAGGCATTTGTCTTCCTTCAAACATTGCCACAGTCGGTTGAAAAGACGAAATTCCTTTTTGATTGTGCCTATGAACTTCAGTCACTAGAGTCAGAAAGGATTGCATTACAATCTTTTCAATTGCTTGCAGATCAGGAACAGCAGCAGTTCTTAAAAAGTAGAAGAAATAAAGAATTTCTTACGTATTTAACGAATGAAGAAATAAACAATCAAAGTAATTCCTTATATGAAATTCCGACAAATTGGGTGGTATGGCTCGAACAAATCAGCCAAAAGTCACATTTGGAGAACATTCAAATGGCTCAAAAAGGGTCGCAAGAATGGAGCGTTGAAGAACTCCTTGCCGAAAAGGCTGGCATTGCAAATTTTAAACAAAAATTAGAAGACTGCATTAATGATCAATATACATTAGAAAACTTGTATTATAGCTACCCACATATTCTTGAATTCTTTAAAAATGATCCTGCATGGCCTAGAAAAGAATGTAAGATGATTTACTTAACATTAATGGAATTGTTGACTCTGTCTGAGGATATAGGAGAAATGGAACTTTCAATTTATCAAGATTTATTGACTGCTCTTTTATCCGTTGGCTTGACGAGGAAGGAATATGAAGATGTTGTTTCTTCTGCTATAGACTTATGGAAAATGTCATCTTCTTATACTAATCTTAATTGGGCAATTGATGTGATTGAGGTATTAATCGTCTATCCATGTTTAAACAATGAAATAAGGTTGACCTTATTAAAGGAACTAAATCGTCAACTGGGTAATTTTTCTAGGTTCATTAAGACCAGCGACTGGGAAATGATTAAACTCTTGCATATGGATTTAAGAAAGTTTGAGGAATGGAAAGGAATTAAAGAGGCCTATCGGGTTGAAGAGAAGCACAATGATGGTGATTTAGAATCTGTTTGGGATAAATTGGAGGGTAAATCAGTAGGAATTTATACCTTAATGGATCGAGTTTCTCAACGAGTCAAAACCTTTCTTGATTCAAAGGTACAAAATATTAATGTTCATATCAACAATGATAAGGTTGGAACCGACGCATTGAAAATTCTATCAAGATCGTCTGATATTCTCATTGTTGCGACTGCAAGCGCCAAACATGCAGCTACCTTATTTATCCAAGATGAACGACCAAGTAACTTGCCATTAATCCTCTGTCATGCCAAGGGAAGTTCAAGTATGGTGAGAGAACTTGAAAAGTATATTGAAAAAATGTGAGATGCAATTTATTGTATCTCAATTTTTTATTAAACAATCCATACACCTTTTTTCCGTATATTTGTTTGCTATTACTCATGTAGTCATATATTTGTACTTATATATACGATACGTTATAGATATATTAGCAAAATTGATATTTCGTTGAAATTTTGACCTTTATGATAAGTAAATTTATACTTAAATAGTGGTTTATAATTCCTTTTTTGTTATTAGTTAATAAGTGGGAGGTATATATGGAAATTTTAAGTTATGAGGGATATGCTTATCGACAGAGTGAAGACCCTAATGCACCATGGTTGGTTAATTTAGTTATTCCGGCAGAAGAATTACTAAGATGGGCAGGTATTCCTCGAAGGTTAAATGAAGATATGATTGGTTTTCAAAGGGTAGATGATCCGAATAGAGTAATTAAGGCAAAAAAGTTCTTTTCAATGGGTTTAAATCAATCTCCAACCGCTCTGGTAGTGGGGATACACCCTGCAGAAGATGATGATGAAAGATTAGCAAATCTTGTATTTTCAGACATTGAGGATTCTGATCAGATTAAAAAATGTACTTTGACCATAAAAATGCCTGTAGAGTTTAATGAAACTGAGGAGTTAGATGAATTAATAAAAATATTAAGAAAACAAATTGAATACAGAATATCTGCACAAGATCAAGATTTACATATTGAAGACGAAGAAATAATAGAAATGGATTCAAATAAGGAAAATAGTGATGAAAATGATTCTGATGTCGACGAAGTAGAAATTGGTATGTCAAAATTACTTCATCTATTAAATAGGTTAGAGGATAGGGATTGGTGTTACCAAAATATTCAGGAATTAAGAGATATGGCAAAACCTGCAACCATCATTGACGGTCAACATCGCGTTAAAGGTGCAGAATTATGTGAACGTAACATACCATTCACTGTTTGTGCAGTATATAATTGTCCTTGGTCGGAACAAGTATTTCAATTTACAGTAGTAAATTATACTGCAAAGGGAATACCGGATCAATTTATTACAGCAAATGCTGCCCTTTCTCTAACGAAAACAGAATTAGAAAAATTGCAAGGAAGGTTAGTCCAGGCAGGAGTAAAGGTAAAAGAACATGAGCTAATGCAAGTTGTTCAGTGGGATAACAGAAGCCCTTTTTATGGATTGGTAAATCTTACTGAGAAGAAAGACAGTACAAAAATTGGTTATAAAACTATGGTAAGCATCGCCAAAACATTTTATGATGGCAAAGAACCTGCTCTCCAACAAATCATACAAAATCTATACCCAGAAGTTCAGGGTAGAGGAATGAAAACAGAAAGGTTAAATCGCTGGAAATCAGAACATTGGGGTCTATTCTTTTTGGATTTCTGGGAGAAAATCTATAACAACTATAAAGATACGCCGTCCTATGAACAAGGTTATAATCTTTGGTCGGTCGGACATTCTAATTTGGTTAAGGCGGTTGTATTAAAGGAATTACAATCTGCATTTTTACTCAATCTTGGACATCAAGATGAAGAGTTCTTTATTCCAAGAGACTCTTCAAATGCTTTAAATGAATTAAGAGAGAAGCTACGATCAAGAGCAGAAAAACTTGTTCAATGGATTCCTGCTGAATTTTTTGCTACTGAATGGAAAACTAAAGGTTTAGATACAGGACCTGGGCGATTGGCTCTTCAAGAAGCATTTCGGAATCTGGTGGATAAGAAGGGGGTGTATCAGTATACAAGGTCTTCTCTCGTCACAGGAGCGGTTGACTAAGGGTCAATCAATAAAACTTTTCAAAGATGTGTTTTCTTACTATTTGGGATTCTCTCAGGAAAATCATGAATTTTCAGAAATAGAGCGTTTTCAAATTTTACCACTTGTTTTCGGCTTATTACCAAGCCAATCAATTTTTAGAGAGCGTTATGACTTAAAAGTTAAACCATTAATTATATCACATTTAAAAGGATTAGGTATAAACCCCGATCCATTATTTTTAAGAATATTAAAAGACATTTCTGACCAATATTACATTACTGGCTTGGAAAATGGGTTATTACAAGAAAAATATACAATCGAAAAACTTAAAGCCAATTTTCCTGAAAAATACAAGGAACTCATTAATATTCAAAATAATAGGTGCAAATTATGTGGAGTTAAATTTACAGGTGAAGTAATCGAGACCCTAGACCATATTATTCCATGGAGGCTAGTAGGTGATACTTCAAATGGTAAAAATTGGCAAATACTATGTTCCTATTGTAATACCGGGAAGCGAGAATACTTTTCATCATTACAATCTAAATTAGCTTATAACTGGGTTTACTCCAGGAATATTACCCTTGATACAGATTTACCGAGCAAAGAATTAAGATTTGTAATTCTATCACAAAAAAATTGTTGTGAGAATTGTCATAAAGATAGTACGAAGGTTCACCTATTTTTAAGTAAAAAGTTAATTACTGGCCTTGCTGTTGCAGATAATCTTAAAGTTGTATGTGAAAATTGTATCTGTTAGGGCCAAAATAATAAAGAATAATACTTTTTAGATTATATCTAGGAAATCTGATAATAAATGCTATGATATAATAAATCAATCAATTTTTTTGAGTTAATTTATTAAGGTCTGGATACCTTCAAAAAAACTAAGATGAATCAACAATTGTTGGTATAGTTTGAAAAGTGAGAAACAATCTTCGGTTACATTATGGTAGGATTTAACAATACACTCGAAAATTGTCGACAAGACTGCGTAAAAATAGTAATATACTTATTGTGAATAATTCCAAATAAATAAATCCGCACTTCTGCGGTGGAGGTTGTAGCACCCCTCCTTAAAAAAACTAAGATGAAGCAGTACTTCTATCTTGGGGTACTGTTTTTTCTATTTTGAAGGGGGTTTTCCTTAGTATGCTAAGAGATGAAAAAGCAATTGTTGTGTTTAGTGGCGGACAAGATAGCACCACTTGTTTATTTTGGGCCTTAAAACAATTTAAAGAAGTAGAAGTTGTTACATTTGATTACAATCAAAGGCATAGGTTAGAAATTGAATGTGCCAAAAATATAGCCAATGAACTTGGTGTTAAACACCATATTTTAGATATGTCATTATTAAATCAACTTGCACCTAATGCGTTAACACGGTCAGATATTGAGGTCACAGAGGGCGGCGAAGGGGAACTTCCTTCGACTTTTGTTCCTGGTCGTAATCTGTTATTCCTTACGTTCGCAGGTGTATTAGCACGCCAAGTCGGTGCGAAGCATTTAGTGACCGGTGTGTGTGAAACAGATTTCAGCGGCTACCCAGATTGCCGTGACATTTTTATCAAATCACTGAATGTTACTTTGAATCTATCCATGGACGATAATTTTGTCATTCATACGCCATTAATGTGGATCAACAAAGCACAAACATGGGCACTAGCAGATGAATTAGGCGCATTGGATTTTGTTCGAGAAAAAACATTAACTTGCTACAATGGTGTAATTGCCGATGGATGCGGCGAATGCCCTGCTTGCGTTTTACGAAAAAGAGGGCTCGAAGACTTTTTAAGCGGGAGGTTTTAAACGATGGGTTTTAGAATCGTCGATAAACTTCAGAAAATAAATGAGGACATTCATCCACATCAATTAAAATATCATTCAAAACGTGTACTCGTGAGCAAAGAATTTACTTTCGATGCATCGCACCACTTGCATTGCTATGAAGGAAAATGCAAGAATTTGCATGGTCACACGTACCACGTTATTTTCGGCATCAGCGGTTTTGTCGATGAACGTGGCTTAATGATCGACTTTGGTGATATTAAAGAGATTTGGAAAAATGAAATTGAAATATTCCTTGACCATCAATATTTGAATGAAACCCTGCCATTCATGAATACAACAGCGGAAAACATGGTGGTTTGGATTTATGAGAAAATGAAGGAAGCGTTAGCTACAGAAGAGCGGAAGGATCAATATCATGGAGCAAGAGTGGAATTTGTCCGCCTCTTTGAAACGCCAACAAGCTATGCTGAGGCTAGAAGGGAGTGGATGGAGGAATGAGTAAGATTCCTGTGTTAGAAATTTTTGGACCAACCATCCAAGGAGAAGGCATGGTGATTGGTCAAAAAACAATGTTTGTGCGCACAGCCGGCTGCGATTATTCATGCAGCTGGTGTGATTCTGCCTTTACGTGGGATGGCAGTGCCAAAGAGGATATTCGACAAATGACAGCAGAAGAAATCTGGACTGAATTAAAAAGAGTCGGCGGCGATAATTTCTCCTTTGTGACCATCTCAGGGGGCAATCCGGCGCTGCTGAAAAATCTAGATGAGTTTATCGATTTATTAAAAGAAAAAGAAATCAAAATTGGCATCGAAACACAAGGCAGCAGATGGCAAGACTGGTTCGTCAACGTTGATGAACTAACGATTTCACCAAAGCCGCCAAGTTCTAAGATGGTAACAAATTTTGAAATCTTAGATTCTATTTTTCAAAATCTAAGAGATTATGATTTTAAATATCAAGTGAGTCTAAAAGTCGTCATTTTTGATAAAAACGATCTTGAATATGCGAAAAAGGTTCATAACCGCTACCCGGAGATTCCTTTTTATCTTCAGGTTGGGAACGATGATATCACGAATGTGAATAATAGTGAATTGATTCAAAAACTACTGATGAAATATGAGTGGTTAGTTAATTGCGTGGTTTTGGACCCTCAATTGAATGATGTAAAAGTTTTACCGCAATTACATGCCCTTCTTTGGGGAAATAAGCGAGGCGTGTAAGGGAAAGTTGAGTTCACAAAGAGAGTAGGGATAAAATGAGAATCCTTTTGTATTTAATTTCAATTGTTACTGCGAACGTTGTTACTGCAGCTTTTGCACCATTACAGCTGGGCCTATTTATTGTTCCGATGGGAACATTGTTTATTGGAGCCACTTTTATCTTTAGAGATTTGGTCCAAAACAAATATGGAAGAAAAAAGACTTATATTTTCATAGGAATTGCATTATTTTTATCTGCTGTTTTGTCATTCATATTAGGTGATACTCTTGTTATTGTATTAGCTTCTGCCATTTCGTTTGCCGTGGCAGAAACTACAGATACAGAAATTTATACAAGATTAAATCTACCAATGAGTTGGCGAGTTTTTTATAGTGGAATCGTAGGAGGCTTACTGGATTCGGTCATATTCGTTATTATTGGTCTAAGCCCAGTGGGAGCAAATTTCTTGCCATGGGAGGCTGTTCCGGCAACTATCCTTGGACAAGTAATTGTAAAAACAATTATCCAGGCGATTGCAGCAATAATTTTAAGCCAGGTAAATAACTCTTCGGGTAAAAATGCCGTTTCAAATTAATGAAAAAAAGCACTTACTAGGGAAAGTGAGATACTCAAGTTCAAAGTAAGTGCTTTCTCATTATGATCAGAGACCTAATTTTTTTTAGATAGTATATGTAAATGCTAATCTATATTTCTTACGCCTTTTTATGAATCAATGTACGCTTTAGTGTGACGAATGTCATTTTTCATTAAGGACCTATATCATTATTCTGGTGAAAACGTGTTTTCAGAAATTTGGGGACTAAGAAAATAGTACTATTACTAAAAGAAGTTTTATTTTATAAAATTATTGTCAAGAACTAAGGAATAAAAATAAAAAAAATCCCCAAATCTTTAAATAGAAAGGGGATTTTGTTATATATTGTATGAAAATAGTTATTTACATATTTTAGAAACTTGTAATTATAGTTTTGCAACATTACCTATTTCTTCATTATCTTACTATTCATTAGTTCAAGCCATTTTACAAACTTATAACGGTGCCGTTCATACCAGTCATTACAAACGATATATATCCCACTATTAATAATAAATGCCTCACTCCAATATCTACCTTTACCATTGACAAACTTTTTTTCTTTAATAGTTTGTCCTTTTTCAATTTTTCGTAGGAATACATAATTTAAATCGAATGTCTCATTCGAATAATTTTCATCTAATAAATGTGTAACCACTTCGTCTTAAATTTACCCAGTGTTTGCAAGTTTCCTGAATTCTGTTCGAACAAGGAGACCTATTTTTAGCTGTTCATCAGTAACAGCCACTTTTCTTAAGTGTTGCTGAGTAGTTTCAGAAACATGGTTATCAATATTAGGAGATATACCATACTTTACCTGTGGAGAAGACTTTATTACTTTTGTTTTTTCAGCTAAAGGCTGATATATAAATTTTTGAAATTCCTCATTTACGTAATGAATAAAGGAAAATTTAAATCCGTATACTTTAAAAATTTCATTGAGAAATTTTACAGAATCCATCAGTTGTTCATGTACAGATTATTTGAGTTCTGGTGCTACAAAAATAATCTTTCCTTTTGCAATATCGTAATAACCGTGGATTAACATAGCTGTTCTAATCATACTATTTATTATTGTTTCAACTTTAAAATTATCTTTTATGAATATGAAGTCCGTTTCCAGAAAAGAAGTATTAACCGCATAGATGTTGGCTATTGCTCCAGATTTGATTTCAAGCCCCAGGACGTCAATATCCCCATGAATTAATACCTGTGAAAGGGTGACTGTATACTTTAAAATATTAAATTTATAACGTTCATAAAATAATTCTTTCGTCGACTGAATGACTTCTTCAATGGTATCCTCATTAATGTAACTCCCATGAACTTGGAGGGATATTCCAGATCTTTTGTGTTACTTGGCATTTCTTTAACACCTTAAGCCACGATTCAATCAATGAAACTCATATCCTCCAGAGTCTAATTTACTACCACTAATTTATCATATTAAAACATAAATTTTCATATTTTGAGAGATGTTTACATTAACATTGTGATAAATTGTTATAAAAACACTTATTGATTTTTAAAATGTCATGAGGAGAGAGATACTTAGTGGATGGCTATTTAGTTCTTTTAGACGA
The DNA here is from genome assembly GCF_050477905.1 of Neobacillus pocheonensis. Taxonomy (NCBI): domain Bacteria; kingdom Bacillati; phylum Bacillota; class Bacilli; order Caryophanales; family Bacillaceae; genus Neobacillus; species Neobacillus pocheonensis. Next base: position 45,173 of record NZ_JBCNAD010000076.1, read on the forward strand.
ATAATACAAACCCCATTTGGCTCCCCTCTATATTCTCATCTTAGGCCACTAGAAATACCAGGAGAAGCACTTTTGGAATTATTAAAAGCTGGATTAGAAAATGGAGTTTTCTCTGAAAAATTTAAGGAAAATCTTAAAAATATTTTAATTAAGAGCTATACTAATTGGAGAACAGTATTTGAAAGGGATTGCATTGAATGAATGGTAATGAGCTAAAACAAAATATTCAAAATATAAGTATTTGGAAAAAGGGTGATCAAAGAGCCCCGCATAATCCCTTATTACTGTTGTATGCATTGGGTAAAATTCAAAATGAAGTTGATCGGTTCCTACCCTATAAGGAAGTAAAAGAAAAACTAACATCGTTGTTAATCGAGTTTGGCCCTAAAAGAAAGTCTTATCATCCTGAGGAGCCTTTTGTAAGGTTAAGTAATGATGGCATTTGGGATTTTAATACAGTTAATAAAATAGATACAAAAAATCCTAGCAACAGATTTTTATTAGAAAACCAAGTAAGTGGCGGATTTAATAAAGAGGCATACAACCTTTTAAAAGCAGACAAAGCACTTATTAAAGAGGTAGCAGAGATTATTTTAAATAATCATTTCCCTGACACGATTCATGAAGACATTCTAACTAGCATAGGCCTTGATTTAGAGTTCGTTGGGAAGCGAAGACGCGATCCAAATTTCCGAGAAAGGGTCTTAAAAGCCTATGAATATAGTTGTGCCGTTTGTGGTTTTCATGTTCGCCTTGGACATAACATAGTTGGTTTAGAGGCTGCCCATATAAAATGGCATCAAGCTGGGGGGCCAGACACTGAAACAAACGGGATTGCACTATGTTCCATGCATCATAAACTTTTTGATAGAGGCGTCTTTACCTTAACGGAAGAAAAAGTGTTCCTGCTGGCGGAAGAGGCACATGGGTTTAATGGTTTCAATGAATGGTTAATGAAATTTCATGATAAACCGATTCGTAAACCCATTCATCCTGATTACCTTCCTTCTCAAAATTTTCTACATTGGCATGTTCGTGAGGTTTTTAGAGGTCCTTCGAGGTATATTGTTGGATAAAAAAATGAATGTATTTTTGAATACATAATAATAGTTTTTATTGTAGCTAATTAATTTTTTTAGCTGTTTGAGAAATTTACTGCACCCCAAATGTACGTCATTTCTAACATTTGGAGGTGCTTTTCTTATGAAATAACTTTCTAAAAAAACCCATCGTACATTTTACGGTATGAACTAGACATACTTATGTATAACCTTTGAACCTCTCCGATAAAGTAAATATAACGATGGAATGTTACAAAAATAAATAGAAGTGGTGAATTTCATGAAAAGCTTACTTGGATATTTAGGAAAGAACTTTATCACAAATAATGAGTATCTAGCAACAGAAGCCCTTAATTATATTTTAAACAATAGCATGGCTGCTAGAAATGCCCTTACAAAGATAAACCGTCAAGTCAACGCTGAAATCAATTCTGATCTCTCCTTTCAAAGCCAGGTCTATTCGAATGATAAAGGGATTCCAGACATCGTTGGGTTTGATGCTAATAATGATCCTGTATATATTATTGAAGGCAAATTTTGGGCGGGACTTACCAGTAATCAGCCGGTTGCTTATTTAGATCGTTTGGATGATGGAAAACCGTCGATTCTCTTCTTTTTAGTGCCAAAGCTAAGAATGGAATTTGTGTGGGGAGAATTAATCCAGCGTCTAAAAGAGGCACAAATTCAATATATGGATATGACTTCTTTTGAAAATATCATATTTGTAAAAATCACTGAAAATAAACGATTAGCGATTACGAACTGGGATTATTTGTTGAATGAGATGATTTCGCAAATGGCTGTCCAACAGGATGACCTTCTAAAAGGGGATGTCATTCAATTATTAGGATTATGCTCTGAAATGGATAATGAAGCATTCCTTCCTATCCAGGAGGATGAGCTAACGTCAGCTATTGCCAGAAGAAATATGAATTATAGTGATATTGTGGATGAGTTATTAGCTAAAGGAATAGCTGACGGTATTTTTTCAACAGAAAACGGAAAGTTAAGGGCTTCTGGTGGTCCCTATCATTATAAAAAATACTTTAAATGCGGAGAATTTTTTGGCGATGTTAGTTTTGATAGCAGGGCTTGGATGCAATTATATAACACCCCTTTCTGGTTGAAAATCTACGGTAAGGAATGGAGCAATCCACATGAATTGGACAAAGTAAGATTAGCTTTAAGCCCCTTACTTTCCACCACTCCTAAACAGCTCTATATCATGGATCGAGTGCCTCATATCCCTTTATTCGTGAAATATAGAGTTGAAAAATATAAACTAGTAGAAGAGCTGTTAAATCAAGCTGAAGAAATCTTTACATTGTTGAAGGATAATTATCTTTAACCGTATTCGTTATTCATGATGAGCGTGTTTTTAAGTGATGGAAGAAAATGATTAACAATGAATATATTATGTTAACTTATTAGAAACTATTAAACTATCCCTAAAAAAAGTATTCTGCCATTGAGGAGAGATCGGATAAATGTCAATGAGAAAATATCAAAACTATTCCCTAGTCGAACTGGAAAAAATCGAAGAAAGATGGGAGATAGGGGATGAAGACGAAGAGGAGGATTTTCGTCAGGATTGGGTAGAAGAGGGAATCGAAATCTATGAAGCTCTTCTTCGCAAAAGAGTGAGCGATGAGCAAAAGTCATACTATCATCACGTATTGGCCAAGCTGTATTTAGAATTTGGCCGGTCTGAAAAGATGCTTCAATCGAATTTTCAGAAGGCGTTCCGATCCTTACAAAGAGCAGCCCACTATTATCCTGAAAAGGGTGATACATTTTACCACCTAGCCTTTTTAGCAGAAAAAATGACCTTTGGGAAGGAAAAATGGGAATCCGCCGCTTTTTATGCCAAGGAAGCACTCGAAAGAGGAATTTCAACAGAAAAACAAATCAAAATTTGGTGTTTACTAGGGAAAGCATACTTTGAATTGGGGCTTCAGAAGGATGCGGCTCAATGCTTTAGCCAATCAAAAAAACTGGATCAGGATGATGATTTTGCCCGATTTCGCCAACATTACGCTAGTAGTGATGTCGAAAAAGCTTCCTTTACGAGGTTAAACCAGGATGGAACCCGAATCAACAAACGGGCGGAACGTGACCAATTGCTAGAGAAAAGCAGCCGGGGAGAATGCTATGTGCTTGAAATCGATAGGCGCGGCACGACCCTGCATGGCAATGGTGCCTCCGTCGTCATGAACACGAAGGAAGCAGAGCTTATGAGGTTAATTTTCGAGTGGGAGGAAGGATTGACCAAATTTGACATTCTCGAAAATACCGTATTTTCACTAACTGTCAAACAAGCAGGTTCGGTTAAAACGGATATTAGCCGTTTAAGGTCCGTCATCAAAAAGGGTTTGGCAGTGGATGGGAAGACACTGATTCAAACGGTCGGAGAGAAGGATGAACAAAGGTATCGATGGAATCCCGAGATTCCAAAACATTTGATTGAATAAGAAGAATGGGTTTCAACCGGTTACAAAGGATGTAACCGGACCTTGGTATATTAAGTTTAGCAAGGAAATAAAGGAAAATACCAAGGAGGAATTGTCCATGAAATCATCTAATTATTTATCAATTGAAATGCAATCTGGTACGGAGAAGCTTGCAGAGGCATTAGTATTAAGAGGATTTCCGGTTGAGGTCAACAACGATTTTATTTCGCTACGAAACGGAAGTCAGCATGATCAACAGCAGCTAAAAACGTTCCTAGATACGTTAGAAATTCCTGTTTTTTGGAATGGCGACGGTTTTCAATTGCTCGTTAATCACTTCCCAATCCCCAAAATGAGGAAAATCATCCAGTATCCTGGCCGCGAGCATATGGTCAATATGGAAGGCTACCATTTTCAATGGAGGAGCTTTGTAACCCGTCGTTATGGCATCCGTACTAATACGATCGAATTATGCCCTTATACGGCCATCCTGGTAAAAGCGTTGAATGAAGCGGGCATTGTGACCTTAACGGGCTGTAATGGTCATGGACAACATGATCCCAATTTTCAATTATCTGGAATCTATCACGGAATCTGGTTTTCTATTATCCAGCAACGATATTTGAAAGATTTGCCCCTCCATTATCAGTGGGATATGCAATTTATCCGAGGAGGCTGCAATGCCGGAATTTTTGCGCAAAAAAGCTCAGATGACAGATGGGATATGAACAAGGTTTTAGCTGACTGCTATCAAATGGCCCAAATGCTCACTTCTCATGCAGCAGAAATCCGTGCTTGGAAACGACGCACCTTCAAACGGAATATGAAGCAATCTGCAGAGGCAATGAAAAAGGGTGGGAACATCCATCAACTGTTTGAATGGATGATTGAAGCAGCAGAGCTAACGAAATAAGAACTTCTTAATATGCAAGGATTCATTTTGTTTGTTCAAACATGTAACCTCAATCCAACATGAGGTGTTTATTATTCTAATAAATAGGAAAAAGTACCGGTATTACTGTCTTCCAAACTCGCGAAGGGAAAGATGGAGCATGGTGGAATAATGGTCCGTCCAATATTTTATAACTTTGTCCAAACTGCCAAGCACGGGGGAGCCAGCATGTACTTGGAATATTTTTCAGCACTGCTTGAACATGCTGTGGAAAGTGAATCATTTATTCAATAAATCCAATAAACTCCCCTCTATCTGCGTGGGTATGAGGGGCGATTTGTCGTAATAAGAATGTTATTATCAATTTGACAATTAAGTTGGTCCCAAGGGAGTGTTTCTTTTGGCAGGACATGTTTTTTCAAAAAAACAGCTAGAAACGATTTTTAATAATGTCGTTGGCAAAACATTAGGGGAAGTAGATCGAAATAATGTTTTTCAAAGGGCACTGACAAAACCTAAAATCACAGGTATTGCAGGAGATGTCATTGAACAGTCAGTGCTTGGGTATCCACCGGATTCTAAACAAAGGGCAGATCTTTTTGTTGATGGTAAAGATGTAGAGTTAAAAACTACAGGGATTAGAAAACCAGCTAAAAAAGGCGACCATCAATTTGAAGCAAAAGAGCCGATGTCTATCACTGCCGTTTCTCCCAAAAACATAACCAATGAACATTTCGAGACCTCTCATTTTTGGCATAAACTGGAAATTATGCTATTGGTCTATTATCACTATGATTCTAATGAAACGGTAAAAGCGATCGATTATGCTAATTTTGTTATTATGGACTATCAATTTCACGAGTTTTCTGCAGAAGATACGGAAATCTTGAAGAATGACTGGCAAATCGTCAGGGACTTTATCAAAAAGTTACAAGAGGAATATGACAATCCAGAAAATGAGTACCATCGCATTTCTTCTGAATTAAGAAAAGACTTAATGTTTATTGATACGGCTCCTAAATGGCCTCACCCTCCAAGATTTCGTTTAAAAAGGGCAACCGTTTCAAATATTGTCCAAAAACACTTTGGAGAAAAGTTTGAAAAATTATCGACTCAATATTCAACTTTTAGAGAATTAGACGAAAAATTACATCATTTAACAGAATTGTATCGTGGCAAAACGATTATGGAACTGATGTTGGAGTTTAATATTCCGATTATTTTAAATGAAAAAGGGGATGTCAATAAGGCTATTTCCGAACAAATAGTGGTGAAAATGTTCGGTGCAGAAACCAAAAAAATCAGTAGGATTGAATTGTTTAATAAAATCGGAATTACGCCAAAAACTGTCACTCAAACCAAACAGGGCACCAGGACAGAGGATACGAAATTATTTACCATCGATTTTACAGAATGGACAGATGAACAGATTGATTTTGAAGATTCCTTTGTTTTTAATTATTTTACCAATCAGCATTTTTTGTGCATTCTATTCGAAGAGCCGTCGCCTACTTCAAAATTGCTTGAGAATCGATTTTTAGGATTTAAACGAATCATTTTTCAAGACCATATGATTGAAAAGGATGTAAGGAAGGTTTGGAATGAGGTTAGATGGTTAATCAATAACGATCAATTAAAAGAAACTCCAGAATTAGATAAACATGGCCGTCCTATCATAAATAAAACAGGAAAAGTGAAGACCTCTATTAATTTTCCAAAATCAAAAGATCACAATATTTTTCTAAGAGGGACAGGTTCCGATTCTAATAAAAAACCCAAGGTTCTTAATGGGATCCATATGTATCATCAGAATTTATGGGTGAAAGGAAAAACATTGGTAACCATGCTCAATGAAATTGATTTTATTTGATATGAAAAAAAGGAGCCATGAAGTAATTTCCATTACTCACTTATTCCTTATATCTGCTCGAACAGCAAGGAAATGAACGCTCTCCAGTGTTACAGTATTAGAAAAATCGAAGCAACCCATGGGTTGCTTTTATCGAATTTCTCAACGGAGTCACCAGGTTATTTTTTGGATACTGAATTATTTTACTATTTTTATTGGAAGGGTGGAAATGAACCGTGGGTATGCCTGTCTCAAGTTATTCCTATTTTCATGCGATAAGTCAAATTTATTACAAAAAGCACAATCCCGATTTATTTGACCGTTTAAGCCCTGCTTATCAAAATGAAATGTATGCGTTGAAGCGCTTAACCAACAAAATATTTGAACCATATAACCTATTTGCGTTTATCATCCATGATCCGGCAAAACATTGGGATTTCGCTGAAACTTTAAAGGAGCAATTCAACAGCCTTCACTATCAAACTGGCGAAAGACTGCTCTTTTTCGCCTTGACGCAACCGCCAAAACAATGGAAGGATGAAACGGTTCAGCCAAAATATTATCAACACCTACAGCAGGTATTCAAAGAGGAAAATCGGTTAGCCGCATACCCGGATCAGAGCGGCAGCCATTTATTTAAAGATTCGTTTAATGTCCAAGCCATTGCCAAAACACTGAATATCCCATATGACCAGTTACCAGCCATCGTCATTACAACCCATCCATCAATATGGTCTTTCAAATGGTATCGGACCTGTGCGAAACATATTAGAAGCCAGTTGAGGCAATTGGGATCTGCTGCCAATCATTTAAGTGAGTTTAAAAACCAATGTGCTGGACCCATCGAATTCCAGGAGAAAATGTTCGAAATTGTTAAAGAGGATTATGATGACGATTTGAACCTGTGCGAAGGGAAAGGGAACGAACTTTTAACGGAGAGCCTAGCAACCGCTTTGTCGGAATTACTTAGTTTCCTTATCAATCAAGAAGACAATTATTCCAAATTTAATGAAATGGCTGAGTCCCAGATTGACATCGCCATGGCCAGAGTGATTGAGGCAATCCAACTGACCAAAGGGAAATATGCGGGGGAAGGTGGTAATCAAGGTTATTTAGAGACTTTAGATCGATTGAGTGAAAAGGTTGGGACCTTCCTTACTCTTTTGCAACCATCTCGGAGGAATCGGGAGGATAAAAGAATACCAGGTTTTGAATTGGATTCTAATCAATTGATCAACATCGGGAATCATGTCGGGGATTTCTTGAAATCCTATCAAAATAAATACCCTGACCTCGATTATACGCCTGCTGTCATTTGCTTAGCGAAGGCTTTTGAAATGGAAATAAATAAATCCATTGTTCATTGGATCAGGAGAAGAAACCATATTAGGCTGCCAGATTATTATTTCAAAGTTCAGCCTGATGCAAACGGGCTCGTTATTCCTAATATGAAAATTGGTGAGCCGATTGATTTCAATAAGTCCCGCCAAAATGGAGCGTGGCAGCCCCCCGCGATGGGGCAGTCTTATTTAGTGGCTTCCAAGAATATCGAAAAACCTGATTGGACCCCATTTTGGGAACCAGCAGAACGAAAGCTGTTGTTAAGGGAATGGGACAAAATTGCGAGGGTGAGAAATCACGCTGCCCATTCGGAAAAGGTATCATCCGAAAATATGAACGACTTACTAGATTCGATGAAAACCTTGGAATCAAATAAAATTTTTAAGAAAATGGCGGATTTGAGGGAATCCTTTCGTGGTTTTGAGGTTTTACCATATTAAGAAAACTTCATATATATTTTTTAATGAGCCTTGTAATGACAGAGGGCACTGAAAAACTTACG